>NZ_JBSICB010000007.1:0-210569 GCF_058245615.1 Chryseobacterium sp. UF-290 | reverse complement strand
TTCAGATTGGGAGGAAACAGTATCATGGCGATCCGGCTGATCAGTAAGATCAAACAGGCTTTGAATATGCAGGTGAACGTGACGATGGTGTTCAACCACAAAACAATAGCCTCATTGGCAGCGATTCTGAGTGATGGAATGCATATAGAGGAGCAGATCAATATTATTCCTGTACAGGTAGATTCTCCAGAAGAGCAGCGTTTGTCGTTTGCACAGGAAAGGCTTTGGTTTATAGAATCTTATGAAGGAGGAAGCAGCGCGTATAATATTCCAATGGCTGTGCTTGTCAATGAGAAAACAGATATTCCTTTACTGTGCAAAGCAATTGAAATGGTAATTATTCGCCATGAAGTGCTTCGCACCCTGATTCACACTTCTGGAGACGGAATGGGCTATCAGGTCGTTACAGATCTTATTCCTGAATTTAAAATAACAGAGGTTGATACAACAACAGAGCTGGAAGAATATATCAATAAGGAAACGAACAGAGTATTCCGACTGGATAAAGAAATTCCTGTAGCGGTCAACTTCTTCAGGTTAAAAAATCAATATTACCTATCTGTTGTGATTCATCACATTGCCTTTGACGGATGGTCATCAGAGATTTTCCTGAAAGATTTGGGAACCATTTATCAGGGGCTTGTGACGGGTGATATTATCGAACTTCCACCCGTGAAAATTCAATATAAAGACTTTGCACTATGGCAACGTAGCTACCTTCAGGGCGAACGCTTGGACAGACAAATTGGGTACTGGAAAAACAAACTTGAAGATTTCCAGAATTTAAATCTGGCAACAGACTTTACAAGGCCCGCAATGCTGTCCTATGAAGGAGAAACGATCCACCTTAGCATAAGCCCTGAAGCAGCTCAACATCTTAGAGATATCTCTAAAGAGATGGGGGTAAGTTTGTACAGCATCATGCTGAGTGGATATTATCTGATGCTTGCCGCCTATTCCGGTCAGGACGATATTGTAGTGGGAAGTCCGGTTGCCAACCGTCACCATGCAGGACTTGAGGAGATGATCGGCTTCTTTGTCAATACACTGGCTCTGAGAGAAAAAATCGATCCGGATCAGACCATCCGGGACTTTATCCTGCAGGTATCTTCTTCAGTTATCGAAGCACAGTCCCATCAGGATCTTCCGTTTGAAAAACTGGTTGAAGAGCTGAATATAGAGCAGGATACCTCAAGAAACCCGATCTTCCAGGTCATGTTTGGTCTTCAGAGCTTCGGTGGTAAGACAAGTTCTGCGCATGATGATGAATCTTTGTTTTATCCTTTCGAGGGAGAGTTAGACTATCAGGCTGCGAAATTTGATCTGACGACGATGATTGACGACAGTACGGAGACGATATATATGACATTTAATTATGCGAAATCCCTGTTCAGAAAAGAAACCATTGCCCGGATGGCTGATACTTATCATTTCCTTTTAGAAGAGATCATAGAAGGGTATGCCAGGAATACACAGATCAGTAAGCTTCCTCTGATTTCAGGAGAAGAAACCAAGCTGATGATAGAGCAGTGGAATACTACAGAAGTGGACTATCCTTATGATAAAACCATTCATGAATTGTTTGAAGAGCAGGTAGAAAGAACACCGAATCATATAGCACTGGTCTATGAGGATACATGGCTCTCTTATACGGAGCTCAATGAAAGATCCAACCGTTTGGCCCATTACCTGATTGAAACCTATGATCTTCAGCCGGATGACTTGGTAACATTATGCCTTGAGCGTTCCGAAAATATATTTATTGCCATTTTGGCGGTATTAAAAGCAGGAGCAGGTTATGTTCCGATAGACGCTTCCTTCCCGGTAGATAGGATAAAGTATATCATAGAAGATACAAAGGCAAAGATCGTACTTACCGAAGAACACGCGGCAGGGAAGATAGAAACAAAAGAGCATGTAGATCGTATTCTCTTGGATGATGCTGAATTTAAAACAAAACTTGCAACATTTGATTCCGGTAATCCTGTTACCAGGGTAAGCTCGACCAATCTGGCTTACATCATTTATACCAGCGGGACTACCGGGCAGCCAAAAGGAGTCATGATAGAACATAAAGGAGTTGTAAGTCTCATAGGTTCATCAATAAGGACCCACCGGCTTGAAAGTTATAAAAACATGGGATGCTTCAGTAACTATGTATTTGATGCTTTTGTATTTGAAGTCTTTCCTACATGGTCTGTTGGAAATACACTATGGTTATACAGTAATGATCTCAGAACCTCGGTAAGTGAACTGAATGAGTACATTAAGGAAAATAATATAGAGGTGTCATTTATTGCTCCTGCATTATTGAGGGAGGTCATTGATGATGGAACAAGTTTAAAATTAATCTTTGCCGGTGGAGAAAGCTTCCCTGCTTTAGATAAAAATACAGATGATATTCTTCTTCTTAATGAGTATGGTCCAACGGAAGCTACAGTATGTTCTACGAGTCACCATTACAATAAAGACATGAATGCGAAGAATATCGGACGCCCGATTGAAAATACAAAAACCTATGTTCTCGATGCTTCCCTGCGTCCGGTGCCGATAGGAGGAATTGGCGAACTCCACATCGGAGGGGCAGGAATAGCCCGTGGTTATCTGAACAGGCCGGATCTTACTGAGGAGAAATTTATAATGAATCCGTTTCAGACAGAGCAGGAAAAGCAGAAAAACGAAAATAGAAAAATCTATAAGACAGGCGATCTTGTCCGTTATCTTGCAAATGGTGATCTTGAATATCTGGGTAGAGCCGACCTTCAGGTAAAGATCCGTGGATATAGGATCGAGTTGGGAGAGATCGAAAATAATCTTCTCCGATATCCTGAAGTGAAGCAGGTTGTCGCCCTTGCAAGAGAAAATAAAAATGGGGTAAAATACATTGCAGGGTATTACGTTTCAGATAAACCTGTAAAAGAAGAATTGCTATCCGAATTCCTTTCGATGTCCCTTCCGGAGTATATGATTCCGGGTGTTTATGTACATCTTGACCACCTTCCGATAGCTGCAAGTGGTAAACTTGACCGGAAAGCTCTGCCTGAGCCTGAATTTATTGGAATGTCAGAATATGTGGCTCCTGAAAATGAACTTCAGGCCAAACTTGCCGTCATCTATGGCGAGATATTGGGACTGGATTCAGAAGTGATAAGTATTCATGATGACTTCTTCAAATTAGGAGGAAATAGTATCATGGTGATCAAGCTGATCAGCAGAATACAGCAGATCCTGAATATTCAGATCAAAATTGCTGAAGTGTTCAAAGAAAAAACAATCAGCAGATTGTCAGCAATCATGAATAATGAGAAGGATTATCAGGCAATCATGAGCTATAATGAGAAAAATGGGAATCCGAAAATGTTCCTGATACATCCGGGAAATGGAGGGTGTGAAGTCTATCAGTCATTGGCAGGACACTTGGAAACAGATTATGATTGCTATGGTGTAGACTCTTACAACTTGTATAATAAAGAAAAAATTGAGAACCTGGACAGGCTGGCGGGCTACTATCTGGATCATATCGACAGAATACAGAATCCTTCAGAGAACGAAGAATATACTCTGGTAGGCTGGTCGCTGGGAGGAAATATTGCATTGGAAATAGCTTCTAAACTGGAAAGAAGAGGACATCGGAACATTAAAATCTATCTTCTGGATACGATTGTTTATGCATCAGATCAGAAACTGATAGATTTCCTTGACTTTCCTACCGATGAAGAGATAAGCGAAAAACTACAAACCTCTTTAGAAGATGTCCGGGTTCTGGAAACCAAAAATTTTATGTCAGCAGAATTTACCATGATACAGGAGCCTCTTTCCGAAAATCTTCATTTTTCTAAAGTCACTTTGTTTAAAGCAATGAATAGTGAAGGACCAAATGAATCTTTTTATCATTATTTAATGGGGCTGCCTCATAATAATGTAGATTCAATAATGGGAAATCAGGATCATCTGACGGTATATCCTGTTGATGCAACACACCATTCTGTTATCAATAAAGAAGAAAAAATTGTCGAGATCATCAAAAACCTAAAAAATGCATAAAGTATCATCAAAACCACAGTTATTTCTATTACACTATGCGGGCGGGGATAAAAATTCTTTCCGCCCACTGATAGAAAATTTACAACCCTTTTTTCAGATAGAAGTCCCGGAATTGCCAGGAAGGGGAGACCGTATGGCAGAACCTTTTTATAAAAATAAACAGGAGGCAGTAGCTGATCTGCTGGCTCAGATAAAAAAGAGGCGGCAGAAAGATATTCCCTATCTGATCTATGGACATAGTATGGGGGCTGTATTGGGATTTGAGATTTGCTATGCGATGGAAAAATATGGGGATGCTCCGGAACATTTTATTCCCACAGGGTATCCCGGTCCCAAAATAAAAAATAAACTGCCTATTGCCGGATTGCCAAGGACAGAATTCTTTGCAGAAGTAAGAAAACTGGGGGGACTTTCAGATGAAGTCATGGAAATTGAAGAATTACTGGACTTTTTCGAACCCATGCTCAGAGCAGATTTTAGCCTGTTGGAAAATAAAGAAAATATCCTTTTTGATGAAAAAATACAAACTCCTATTTATGCAGTAATGGGAAACAATGAGCAATATGCACTGAACATAAGAAACTGGGCAAATTATACCCACTCCGGTTGTGAATGCCAGATTGTCAATGGAAACCATTTCTTTATCAATCAAAATTTCAACTATCTGTCGCAGGTAATCAAGAACCTTATGAATGGCACAACAGTTAAATGATAAAATATCATATTCACCCATAAAGCAAAGACTTACTTATGCCTGGAAAAAAAGAACACGCACTGATTTTCATCTATATTACAATTCTGATTGATATTATTGGAATAGGAATTATTGGGCCTGTATTGCCAACTTTGATCATAAAATTGTCACATGCAGACACCATGAGTGCTACTGCTAAGTATATCGGATGGTTTATATCCATATATGCTCTGATGCAGTTTCTGTTTGCACCTGTTTTAGGAAATCTAAGTGACAGATATGGGCGGAGACCCATCCTTTTATGTTCATTATTAGGCCTTGGAATAGACTATCTTATTCTTGCATTGGCACCCAATATAGCATGGCTGTTTGTGGGAAGAGTCATCAATGGGATTATGGGATCCAGTATGACAACAGCAGCCGCCTATATTTCAGATGTCAGTACCCCTGAAAAAAGAGGCCGGTATTTTGGGATGATGAGTGCCGTTGCCGGAGTAGGAATGATCATTGGCCCTCTCATTGGGGGAGTACTTGGTCAATATGGAGAAAGGCTCCCTTTTTACGCTGCTGCCGGATTGAGCCTGCTTAATCTTATGTATGGCTTTTTCGGACTTCCTGAGTCGTTATCAAAAAATAACCGGCGTCCGTTTTCCTGGAAAACAGCCAACCCCATTGGAGTCATGAAAAGCCTTGATAAAAAAATATTGGCACCTTCATTTATTGTTGCCTTTATTCTTGTTGCTGTGGCGGGACATTCCGTACAGAGTGCCTGGAGCGTGTATGTAATGGAGAAATTTCATTGGAAGGAAGATATGATAGGGTATTCAATGGGATTTCTGGGACTATTGATGGTGATCTTTCAGGGCGGATTGATTGGGCTCTTCATCAATAAATTAGGTCAGAAAAAGTCGGTATTTATTTTTCTGGTGTTCTTTTGTGTAAGTATGTTGCTATTCGGAATCGCCAATAAAGGGTGGATGATGTTTGTCGTAATAGTGATATACGCCCTGGGAGGAATGGCTTCTCCTATACTTCAGGCACTCATTTCTTCAAAAGTTCCCGATAATAAACAAGGATTATTACAGGGAGGACTCACCAGTATTCTCAGTCTAACCTCTGTTTTCGGACCGTTGTTGATGACCTGGGTATTTGCCTATTTTACCTCTCCCCGGGCGCCGGTCCTTTTCAGCGGGGCTCCCTTTATCTTAGGAGCTGTTTTAGCGGTCATCGGTAGCTTTTGTATATATATGGCGATGAGAAAAGAAAATTAATTGAATAAGAAACACTCAAATAAATGAACAACCCGGAAGTACAAATACTTCTGGGTTTTTTATAGCCATAATGGGCAACTGAAATATACCTGAGCTTGCGAGTCATAATTTTCAAGAGAGTGTTATCTTCAACGCAATGCCAGCAAAGTTATATTTTATATTAATGAATATATTTTCCGGGAGCCAAGGCTGATTGTAGTTTGCTTAGTATAACACCTTTGCGAAAAAAATTCTTTTGCGCTTAATTAAACTTTTTGCGATCTGCGTTAAAAAAACTTCTTAGCCAAGCTTAGCTATTTACCATTCGGTAACAAAAGAGTACCCTTCAGTAATAATTTTTTTACAGAAGAGTGTTTTCTATCCTATTTTTGATCCGGAAAACAGATAACCATGAAAACGAAAGGACAAAAAATACTGCTTCTGATCACTCTTCTTACTTTTATGATGGGATATTCCCAGGTAAAGGTCTCAGGAAAGGTAACCTTTAAAAATAAAGGGGTAAGCGAAGTAAATGTCACTTTAAAAGATACTTATGACGGGGCAACTACAGACACCCAGGGGAATTTTTCCTTTGAAACCTCGGAAAAAGGGAATCACAAAATTACTTTTACCCACCCCAAATATCAGGAAGTTGAAAAAACAGTCAATATTGAAGGTCAGGATGTCTTCATCAGTACAGATCTTAAAGAAGAGATCAGCGAGATTGATGCCGTAGTGGTATCTGCAGGCTCAATTGAAGCCAGCGACAGAAAAAGGGCTACCGCGTTGCTGACTCCCATTGATATTTATACCACGGCGGGCGCTGACGGGCAGATAACATCGGCTTTAACCTATCTTCCCGGTGTTCAGAAGGTGGGGGAATCTGAAGGCCTTTTTATCAGAGGAGGGACGGCATCAGAATCGAAGATTTTTATGGATGGAAGCCTTATCAATAATTATTTTTCCAATTCTGTACCGGGAATTGCAGGAAGAGACCAGTTCAATACTTCACTTTTTAAAGGGAATATATTTTCAAGCGGTGGATATTCTGCATTGTACGGACAGGCTCTTTCAGGGGCACTTATGCTGGAAAGTGTTGACCTGCCGGACCAAAGCTCTTATAACTTTGGAGTTTCTCCCATTTTCCTGAATGCGGGATTTCAAAAATTAGGGGATAATAAAACGTATTCTTTCGGGGCTTCTGCAGGCTATTCGCTTCTGAGCCTGATGCAGAATATTTTCAACTTTAATACGAACTTTATCGATGCTCCGCAAGGGCTTAACAGTGATTTTAATCTGAGATTCAAAACAAAATCAGGAGGATTTTTTAAATATTATGGAATGTACAATTCCAATAAAATGGGAGTGAAAACAGAAAGCCTGGAGCCTGAATATGATTTCGGCTTAGTAAGATTAAAAGGAAAAAATACTTATCATAACCTGTCTTTCAGGCAAAAATTCGGGAAATATGTTCTGAATGCAGGCGGCTCCTATTCCTATAACCGGTCAGATCTCAACTTTTCAACAGAGGCCAATGACGTGGAAACAGGTAAAACCAGATTGCTTACCGATGGAAATTATGTGAACTTCAAGGCTGTTCTTGAAAGGAAAATTAACAGGATCAGTGCAGTAAGAGGAGGTTTTGAGCTGAATCATACGGATGAGCATCTCAACTTCGAAGAGGTGCAGAAGCATTACAAAGACCTGATCTCCTCTGCTTTTGTGGAAACAGATATGGGATTCAGTAATGCATTATCCGCAAAGATAGGATTGAGAGCAGAAAATTCATCTTACCTGAACAAAAGTAACATAGCGCCCCGCCTCGCCCTGGCTTACCGTCTGGCTGAGCACTGGACAACTTCCTTAGCTTATGGCCTTTTCTATCAAAACCCGGAAAGCAGATACATCAATGGGCCGGCAGATCTGGATTTTCAGAAATCACAACATTATATTTTCCAGATGATGAGAAGCTCAGAAGGCAGAAGCCTGCGTTTTGAAGCTTTTTATAAGAAATATGACCAGCTTATCAAAACATTTAATATTCTCCCTGGAAAGGAACAGAATCAGCAGGTTCAGACGGCTTTCAATAATGATGGATATGGTTATGCGAAAGGGCTAGAGGTATTCTGGAGAGACAATAAAAAGACATTTAAAAATATAGATTACTGGCTGACCTATTCTTTTCTGGATTCAAAAAGAGATTTCCTCAATTATCCGGTAAGCCTGAAACCGGGATTTGCTGCAGAGCATACTTTTTCTGCTGTGGTTAAAAGGTTCATTCCGGAGTGGAAATTAGGGGCTAATCTTTCTTATACCTATGCGAAAGGGCGTCCATATTATGATATTGCTTCTGAATTCGAAAACGGAAAAGCAATTAATTATACCAGGCATGAAGGAAGGCTTAAAGATTATAACGCCCTTAACCTGAGCTTTAACTATCTCCCCAATATTGGCAAAAAAGAGGCGAAGGCATTTCCCATATTTGTATTGAGCATTACCAATATTCTGGGGTCAAAAAACATATATGGATACAATTTTTCTGTTGATGGCTCACGAAGTTCAGCCGTTGTTCCGCCGGTCAACACCTTTGTTTTTGTAGGAGCTTTTATAAGCTTTGGAGTGGATAAAACAGAAGATGCAATCAATAATAATTTATAAAGACATAAATTCGATAAACAATATAACTCACTTTTAAAATTTGATATCATGAAAAAATACCTTTTAAGCTTTGCTTTAGCTTTAGTAAGTTTAACGGCTTTTGCACAGGCCGATTACGAAAAAATAATGGCTGAAAAAATCGCAAGGATAGAAACCTGTAAAACTCCGGAAGAATTTCAAACTTTGTCTAATGATTTTCAGAGAATAGGAAGTAAAGAAAGTTCACAATGGCTTCCACCATATTATGCTGCATTTTCCCAGATTCAGAAAGGAAGGCTCATGATGAGAAATGGAAATATGCAGGAGCTGGATGGGGTTGCCGCACAGGCAGAAAAATATCTGGGCACTGCACAAAGTCTTGCCGGAACTGACAACGCAGAGATTCATTTGTTGAGTAAAATGGCATATTCCCTGAGAATGATGGTGAATCCTCAGCAGCGTTTCATGACAGACGGTGCCAGAGCATCAGAAGAGCTTACCAGGGCAGAAAAACTGGATCCTTCCAACCCAAGGATCGCCCTGATCAAAGCTGAAGATATTTACTTTACTCCCGAGCAATATGGCGGAAGCAAGACCAAAGGAATGGAAATGTTTAAAGATGCCCTGGCCAAATTCAATGCGTATAAGCCTAAAACAGCCTTAGATCCAAACTGGGGAAGAGCAGAAGCGAAATACTTCGCAAGCTTGCCTGAAGAAAAGAAATAATAGAAATAAACCTTCACATGGTGGAGGTTTTTTGCCTTTCAGGAACAAAGATTCCTTGTTGAGCCTGTACCAGGACAGAAAAAATAATTATCTATTTTAAATTCGGTGTAAATCTATAAGACAGGGACATTAACACACATTGAAAAGAATTGAGATACTGTTCAGAGATAAAAAGATACCCTTCGGTAAGAAATAATTTTTGATACCTTTAATAAAAGCTAATTTTGAGCTTAAGAAAACGATCATGAAACGTAAGGAAATTATAACACTATTCTGGGTCTCGCTGGCCGTCTCTATGTTTTTCTTTTTTGTATTTACATCAGAAAAGAATCTTGAAAACCTTTTGTATACGATCCTGATTTCCTTTATTTATTCTTTTGTATTGGGAGGAGGAAACGGATTGCTCAATACCTTTCTGAATAAAAGGATTCCATGGTCTGAAGCAACGACTAAAAGAGCTGTTATAAGCATTGTCTCCATTCTTATTACCAATTTTGTACTGGTTTATTTCTGTAACTATATCAATTTTGTGATCATACAGGAAACGGCAACTCCGGAAGAGTTTTTCTCCGGAAAATATAATTACATCAACTGGTTTACGATCAATGTAGCACTGCTTATTTCAGCATTCCTTCATGCAAAAGGATTTATGGAAGAGCTCAAGAAAGTTTCCAGAAAAGAAGTGGTAGAGCAGAAGCTTATTGCCAAGTCGGCCAATGCGCAATTTGAAAGCCTGAAGAATCAGCTGGACCCCCATTTCCTTTTTAATTCTTTAAATGTATTGAGCTCCCTGATCGATGAAAACCCTAATCAGGCACAAAAGTTTACCGCTTCAATGTCAAAGATTTACCGATATGTACTTGAACAAAAAGATAAGGAGCTGGTAACCGTAGAGGATGAAATAGAATTTGCCAAAACCTATTGTGATCTTTTAAAGACAAGATTTGAAGACAGTGTGGATTTTACCTTTGATGTCCGGAAAGAAGACTATCGGAAATATGTGGTTCCCTTATCACTACAGCTTTTGTTGGAAAACTGTATTAAGCATAATTTTGCAACCTCATCCAGGCCTTTGGTCATCAGAATATTTTCAGAAGGAGATATCCTTTGCATTGAAAATAACCTGCAGGTAAGAGAGCAGATCAAGGAAAGTTCCGGAATTGGACTGGCTAATATTGTACAGCGCTATTCCCTTCTCACCAAAAGGAATGTTTTTATTGAAAAATCTGAAGATTACTTTAAAGTCAAGCTTCCGATGCTGGCTGATAAGCCAAATATTGTCAGTGCAAAACCTGATGATGAATACAAAGCCTATAAAAAGGCCCAAAAGAGAGTAAAGGAAGTCAAAAGCTTTTATACAAACCTGATCTCTTATTGTATTGTGATCCCGTTTTTAATTTTCATCAATCTTTATACAAACAGCAGAAGCCAGTGGTTTTGGTTTCCGGTGCTGGGCTGGGGAATAGGATTGGCTTCACATGCTTTTCAGGTGTTTGGTATCGGAGAATCATGGCAGGAAAAGAAAATTCGGGAAATTATGAATAAAGAAAAAAATAAGAACAATGGAAACATTTAATGAAAATGATATTCAATATCAGAAAGCTAAAAGACAGGTCGAAAGACTCAGAGGATTTTATGTTCACCTTTTCATATATATTGCTGTAAATTTGATGATTGTTTATTACAATTACAGGAATCTGGAACCCGGAGAAAGTTATTTTCAGTTCAAAAACTTCTTTACAGCCACATTTTGGGGAATCGGAATCGTTGCCCATGCTTTGGTCGTGTTTCTGTCCGGAAACAGTTACCTGCAGAGATGGGAAGAAAAAAAGATTCGTGAGCTGATGGAAAAAGAGAAGAATTTATAAGACGGAAAAATCGCTGGAATAGCCGGTCTGGTCACCCTTCAGTTGTTTACAAAAGGCAGCCTTTTTTCGATGCTATCCTTTTGCTTTTTTGCCTTTAACAATCTAAAATCCATTAGTATGAATCCATTACAGATCCTGTTCTACATCTCCATGGCCGCCTGGTTTCTCAGTGAGTTTTTATATAAAAATATGCTGAAATCAGGTAAGGAAGATAAAAAAGACAAAGACAGATCTACTCTCAATATCCTATGGCTGGCCATTCCTTTTTCCATTGCGGCTTCGATAGCGATTTCCAATATGACTACGCTGCCCATCACAAAGGGTAACCGGATCCTGTATGCAGGAGAAGTATTTATTATTATAGGCATTGTTTTCAGGTTTATCATTATCAGGTCCCTCGGGAAGTACTTTACTGTAGATGTCACCATCAGGGAAGATCATAAAATTAAAAAAGAGGGATTCTATAAATACCTGAGACATCCGTCTTATTCCTTTTCCCTGTTGACCTCACTCGGACTTGGATTGTATTTAAATAACTGGCTCTCGCTGATCTTTGCTGTTGTTCCCCCTCTTTTAGCCTTTGCCTACAGAATTAGAATTGAAGAACAGGCTCTCGTGGAAGCGTTTGGAGAAGAATACATCGAATATAGGAAAACAACCAAAAAACTGATCCCATTTATTTATTAATTCCGGTTTTTTTTGAACCAAAATCTTTGCGCTTTCCCAACAATTATTAACAAAAATGAATTAATTTAATTTCTTGTAGATTAAGCCGATCACGCAAAGTGTTCATAGAAGAAATCTGTGTAATTCCCTGTATCTGCGAGAGATAATATAAGGATTGATGCACAATAGAAACATATTGTCAACAGAATCCATTATCACGACTTCACTCCATAAAGTTCATTATTACTACAATTTTACCTTTCGGAAAGCATTATCTACCATTCAGTAACATAAAATTGATTCATGACCGTTTCCCGCCCTACCTTTGAATCAGGAAAAACAACCATTAACCTTTAAAACATAACATCATGGAAATTTTATCTGACAAAGAAACCGCTTCTTATCAAAAAGCTTCAAAAAGAGTGAAAGAATTGAAAGAGTTTTATGGAAACCTTACTTCTTTCTGTATTGTCATTCCCTTTTTAGCTGCATTAAACCTATTGACAGCGCCGGGGTATTGGTGGTTTTTATGGCCTATGCTCGGATGGGGAATCGGAATTGCATTTCATGCGGTAAACGTTTTCGGAATCGGAAAGAACTGGGAAGAAAAAAAGATCAGAGAGCTGATGGAGGAGGAAAGAAAAAAGACTAAAACGCTATAAGAGTAACTTAAAAACAATATATCATGGATTATAACAGAGCATACGGCAGAGTTCAGCAATTGAAAAAATTCTATAAAAACCTCATGTGGTTCGTAATCGTTGCAGGAATCATTATTGGAAATGACTGGATTCAAAATGGACTACATGATAATGTTTTCAGTGGTCATCTGATCCTTACCATTTGGGCATTAATTCTGGTGATAAAGGCATTTTTCTTATTTGTTTTTGATGAGGAATGGGAAAAAGAGATCATGGACAGGGAAATTTCGAAAAATAAAAAAACGAAGGACCTTTAACATCTGTTTATTTTTGTCTAATTTTATTTTTGAATTTTAAAACTAAAACGATACACTCAAATGATCAAGACAGTCATTATCGAAGATGAAAAACCCGCTTCAAGGAAATTAGAGAGAATGCTGGGAAATTTTCCTGAAATTGAGATCGTTGCTAAAATAGAATCTGTAGAAGAAGGAGTCGCGTGGTTTTCTGAAAATGAACACCCGCAGCTGATATTTTCTGATATTGTTCTGGGCGACGGGCTTTCATTCGATATCTTTGAAAAAGTCCCTACTAAAGGCTTTATCATCTATACGACCGCATTCGATCAGTATACCTTAAAAGCCTTTAAGCTCAACAGTATTGATTATCTTTTGAAACCAATTCTTGAAGAAGATCTTGCCGGAGCTGTGGAGAAATTTAAATCCTTTATTCCGGCCAATGACACTCTGGGTTCACAAGATATCAAACAGCTGATCAGAAAAGAAAAGTCTGTCCTTTCAAGAGTGCTGATAAAAATAGGCTACAATCTGAAAATTGTTCAGACCCATGAAATAAGCTGTTTTTTCAGTGAAAACAAGATCGTTTATCTTCAGACGGAAGACCGTACCTATCCGTCGGATTTTACACTGGATGAGCTGGAAGATGTGCTGGATGACAAAAAGTTTTTCAGGGTCAACAGACAGTTTATCATCAGCTCTGACCACATCAAAAATATTCATACCTCGCCCTATTACAAAGTTGATCTTGATTTTCAGCCCCAGGAGGAGATCACTGTAAGCAGAGACCGTGTTAAAGACTTTAAAGACTGGCTCGTAAGCTAAATAAAATGCACCTGCCGTAACCAACATCTCGACACCCGCTAACCCTAAAACATTGCCATGGACCTCTTATTATTACTTTTAAAGCTCTTTCTCTCTATTTTTACCCTTGAGAATTAGAGGTGTAAAATTCACTGGCAGACTGTATGAACTGATAGAAAGCCTTTGTTACTTCTGTTTTGTTTTTATGAGTCAGAGGGAAAGGAACCATGTGGGAATACTCAAAAGGGAAATCCTCTATTTCTACTTCCACCTTGATGTTTCTGTAGCCTCCCTGCAGTGTATTTAAGGCTTCCATTGGAGGGGCAACAGTATCTTTTTCCAAAACATAGGCCTTTATCTGGGACTGGATCTCACGGATCCTTTCTTCCCTTTCTTTTTGAAAATAATTGTATCGCAGCATCTTTTTGAACCAGCTTTCCTGTGGATGCAGACCATCATCCTGATAATGTCTGAGTCTCTTATCAGACTTAAAATCCGAACTCAGCAATTCCGTAAAAACAGACTGCATTTTAATCGTAGCCTGGGAATCCATGATGTATTTTGAGATGGGAAACATGCGATCGATGGTCATTCCGCCACAAAAACAAAATACTTTGGATCGGGTGAAGAACTCATGAGGATCTGCCATTTTAATGATCATAGACAGGAATGAACCGATGGAATATCCAAACAAGTCGAGGTCTGCATCCGGAGAAATACTTTTGATCTTATTGCTTTTAATTTCTTTTACCACTTCAATAATGTCAGAATAGGTCTGTAATCCCGACCAGAAAATTCTTTGAGGATGAGCTTCCAGCCTGGAGCTTATCGCGGCATTTACATAAGAAAAGTGGGTGTTTTCAGGATATTTTCCTTTTCTGAACTTGACGATTTCCGTCATACGGTGGCGATCACTCCAGATCGCTTCCGCGCGATCCATATGAAAGGCAATAGGAAACAGGATGATGGCTTTATGGGTTTTCCTGGCCAATTCATAGGCCCACGGAAGATATTTATCCCATTTCTTTTCATTCAGACCGTGAAAAAAGATAATGCAGCCTTTGGCGGTCTCTACATCAGCGCTTTTGAGAATATAATATTTGAAATTTTTATTACAGGCAATATCAAAATCCTTAACGTCTACAGAAGGCTGATGATAGATCAGATAGGGGTTTTCATTGACTTTCAGTGATTGTTGATGCTTTGGGCAATCCTGATTGTCTGAGCCATGGAGAAGATCAGACACCCTGGATTCAAAAGGAAAGGATTCGATGGTTATATTTAAATCCCTGATCTCTATACGCTCATTTCCGGAATCAAAATGACTTTTCAAAACTTCATACAATTCATAATATTCCATAGCAAGATGATTGAGGGTTCGTAATTGGAACCATTAAGTTATGCAATTATTTCGGTAAAGTGTTGATTTTAAAAGCTTAAAAGTATTCCAGGCATAAGACAAATAAAAAATAAACCCAATAACTATCGTCCCGTACTTCATGCTCGAATTCCATATCTCATACTGCCTAACTACCTGTAATCAATTCTGTTAGACTCAGTATCTTCAAGCTGTTTAATAATAGAGTCAGGGATCTCATCACTATCGATCGGAAAGCTGATAGAGTCGGAAATGAAACTTTTTCTGTCCGCTTTCCGGAAAATTTCAAACAAGGCAATAGGTTCCTGATTAAAGCTGATGCAGGTGCTGATGAAGTGAAGCTCATGAAGCTTATAATCCGGATTTTTAAGCTTTTCTTTAATGTCTTTTATCCTCGATATAAAATGTCTTTGCCGGATAAAGGTATTGCTGTTCATGATGATAAAAACATAATCGGAATAAGCGGTTACCTTCCCAAAATATTTATGGTGATCACCTCCGCTTCTTTCTATAAAATACTCTCCGGTAGTTTCGGATTTATAGATTTCCATGGCGGAGCGCCAGATCCGGTCTTCCTTCGCCTGTGTGGGATTCTCCGGAAGATTTCTGTTATAGGAATACCAGCAGCCCACCAGCCGGTCCAGGAGAGCGGTATTCGGATTCACATTATTCATATCGATCCTGAGATCATTGAAGTCAAATGACTCTGTGTTGGAATTGATGAAATCTATATAATTTGAATAGCCTAAGACTTTGACAATCTGACTTAATTTAGCGAGATTAGGCCTGCTCAGGCCTGCATTCTCATTTTGACTGAATTTCTTTAGTTTATTGATAACCAGGTGTTCATAAAGATAATGCGTGCCCAGGAGATCAGGCGCCTTTTTTATTCCTTTTTCCGAATGATCATTGATGATAAGATCATTAAGCTCCGCACAAATGTAGGACCACTCGGTCTTGGTAACATCTTCCCAATGATTTTTCCTTAAAAACTGCCGGCTTAAGAAGTTCATCAGCTTCTCCAGGTGCAGAATATCTTCCTTTTTCATAATCTGATATTATAAGACTAATTTAAGATTTTTATCAAACTAAAAAAGACTATTGAAAGACTTTTATATTGTAAGATCTATTGATATTTGAATAGAAAAACAAAATTTAGAACAATGGAAACAAAAATGGTATTAAAAGATGAATCCCTTTGGAACAGAATTCAGGGATTTTCGCTGGACGCCCCTGATGCTGATTTCCCCTTTTCAAAAAAACTGGCAAAAGAAGAAAACTGGAGCCTTGATTTTACCCGTAAAGCGATTGAAGAATATAAAAAGTTTGTCTATCTCTGCTGTATTCTTCCCAATGGAGCTTCACCCAGCAGGATAGTAGATAAGGTATGGCATATGCACCTGATCTATACCCAGAATTATTGGGAAGAGTTCTGTCCTGATATTTTGAAAAGACCCCTCCATCATCATCCTTCTAAAGGAGGAACCGCAGAGAATGAAAAGCATCTGAGCTGGTTCCAAGATACATTGGAAAGCTACCGGAAAGTGTTTCAGGAGGAAGCGCCTGACGAAATCTGGAAAGAGCTGAAGAAAAAATCCGCAGTAAAATCCTGGTTAAAAAGGATGTCCGCTTTTTCCCCGGTCCTTATTCTACTGCTGCTGTATTCATGTACAGAGGGAAAAGGTTTTAATGGGCTACTGGTTACAGCAGTTGTATTCGTAATTATTTTCATTCTGAGGGAGATAGCGTTAATAGCAGGAGGTCAGGATGCCACTAATCTGCCTAAAAAAGATAAGCAAAATAATGACGGAGGAGGGAGCTGCGGCGGGAGTTCGGGATGTAGCGGAGGAGGAGGTTGTGGAGGTGGCTGTGGCGGTTGTGGGGGATGCGGAGGCTAAAAAATAATAATTAAAAAAATGAATAGTAATGAAAAAGTTAATCATACATTCCGTTCCGGTTTTGCTAAGCTTTATGTGGCTTGTCGTAGAATGCGGGACATTTAATCCGGTTATATTGAAGGGGCCGAAATTTCTAAAATTTTATTTGATCCTGGTCCTGGGCTTTTATACTTCAATTTTTATGTTGAAATTACTGAAGGAAACCATTTCAAGAACAACATTCTATTGTATGTCACTCATATTTGCATTGGGAGCCGTAAAGCTGATAAGAGGGACCATATTAGGAAAGCCTGTCGGGTTTTTGGTGATCATATTAATCGCAGAGTGCGTTGTAATACTATTGCTTATGTCATTTCATTGTAAGAATAAAATTAAGGTTTAGTATAAAAACAAACCCGAAACACAATGCTTCGGGCTTTATATAAATTCATTGAAATCAATTATTCTCTTTGCCTATCCTCTGAATGTTTCAAAGCCTATATTCCACACACGCTACGAAATCACTCCGCTTCCAATAAGCTCTTCATCAATATACCAGGCGGCAAACTGCCCTTCGGCGATCGCAGACTGAGGCTCATCAAACTCAACATAAAAAGCGTCTTCAAACTGGTAAAGCGTAGCTTTCTGCAATGGCTGCCTGTATCTGAATCTGGCCATTACTTCCATAGACTCGCCATTTTGAAGTTTCATATCCTCACGAACCCAGTGGAGTTCAGAATTATCAATTTTTAAAGCCTTTTTGAAAAGGCCGGGAAAATGGCTCCCTTCTCCTACAAAAAGGATATTGTTTTCCATATCTCTGGAAATGATAAAGCAGCTTTCTTTATGACCTCCGATGCCGAGTCCTTTACTCTGCCCGATTGTGAAGAACTGGGCTCCCTGATGTTTGCCGATTACCTTTCCGTCGCTTTTTTTATAATCGATTTTTCCCGATAAAAACTTAAGTTCATCTTCTTTGGAGGAGAATTCCGGCTTTACTTCTGAAAATAGAGGAGAATCCTTGAAGATTTCTACGATTTCTCCTTCATTCGGTTTTAATTGCTGCTGTAAGAATTGTGGCAGGCTCACTTTTCCGATGAAGCATAATCCCTGAGAATCCTTTTTATCAGCTGTTACCAATCCGATTTCTTTTGCGATCTCCCTTACTTGTGGCTTGGTAAGCTCTCCGATAGGGAATAAGGCTTTAGACAGCTGATCCTGGCTCAGCTGGCAAAGGAAATAAGATTGATCCTTATTATTGTCTTTTCCTGCTAAAAGATGAAAAATTTCTTTACCGTTTTCATCAAAAGTTGAGGTTACTCTTGCATAATGTCCCGTAGCGACCTTATCTGCCCCTAATGACATTGCCGTCTTCATGAAAACATCAAATTTTACCTCTCTGTTACACAAAACATCAGGATTCGGAGTTCTTCCTTTCTCATATTCGGCAAACATATAATCAACGATACGTTCCTTGTAAAGATCGCTCATATCAATCACCTGGAAAGGAATTCCCAATTTCTGCGCTACCATAAGAGCATCATTACTGTCCTCAATCCATGGACATTCATCTTCTAGTGTTACCGAAGCATCATTCCAGTTTCTCATAAAAAGAGCCACCACTTCATGACCTTGCTGCTGTAGCAAATATGCGGTAACACTGGAATCTACACCTCCGGAGAGGCCTACTACTATTTTCATTTTATTTCAATTTTACGAAACTCTTAACGGGAGTTCTTAGTTTGATGCGGCAAAAATACAACTAAAAAAATTCGTAAAAAAACCATAATTTTAAACATTGATAAAAACGATGTTAATGCAGAAGCCATCTTTAACAAAGTTTTATTATCAACAAAAACGGGTAATAATATGAGTACCTGTATATGACATTAGACAAAATAAAATATATACATATGAAAAAGTTTATTATCTCCATGATGCTAATGATCTCAGGATCTGCATTTTCCCAGGTTTCAATAGGTACTCCGGCGCAGGAAAATAACAAATGGACCTTTGGGGGAGGAATCGGTCTGGGATTTGGAAGCAACAGTTCCTTCTTTTTACAGGCTTCTCCAAGAGTCGGCTACAGGATCACAAATGACCTTGAAGGCGGAGTTGTAGGAAGTGTATCATGGCAGACTTCGGATTACTACAGGTCTACCATGTTTGGAGTTGGTCCGTTTGCCAATTATTATTTTGCAAGATCATTTTATGTAGGTGCCAATCTTCAGCATTATTTTATCAATTATAAAGATAAATACTATGACTATAAATATGATAAAGAGGAAACGGCATTATACCTTGGCGGTGGCTATATGCAGAGAATTGGGAATAACTCCTTTATGCAGCTGGGACTGATGTATAACGTGCTTTGGAAACAGAATTCCAGCATATTCTCAAGCGGCTTGGTTCCTAATATCGGATTCGTAGTAGGACTTTAATGTGATATTTTGTGCTGATTCGTACAAAAATTAATGCCATTAGAGTTTAAATAGCTCGCAGATTTTACAGATCAGGTAATTGTGAAGTGAAAATGACATAAAATGTAATGAGTGAATTGGGCTTTAGCCAAAACTTATCAAAAAAATACCTTTTAAAAGCAAAAAGCACCGGGATTGTATTTCCGGTGCTTTTATTATCATTAAATTATTTACTTGTATTACGATTGAGACTTTTCAGTGGTCTTTTTCGCTTTCTGCGTTTTTCCGATCAGGCCGTCTTTAGCTTCATTAAGCTCCAGAATTACGGTTTCTCCTTCATTCAATTGCTTGTTGACCAGCATTTCTGCCAATAAGTCTTCAATGTATTTCTGGATCGCACGTTTCAATGGTCTTGCACCGAAATCTTTATCCCATCCTTTTTCAGAAATAAAGTCTTTGGCCTCATCGGTCAGTTCAACTTTATATCCTAATTTTTCAAGTCTGCCATAAAGCTTGTTCAGCTCGATATCAATGATTTTCTTGATGTCATCCTGTACAAGGGAATTAAAGATCACAATGTCATCAATTCTGTTTAAGAACTCCGGAGCAAATGCTTTTTTAAGCGCATTTTCAATCGTACTTCTCGCTCTTGAATCCGAACTTGTCTTTTTGGCTGAAGTTCCGAATCCTACACCATCTCCGAAATCTTTAAGATCTCTTGTTCCGATATTGGATGTAAGGATGATGATGGTATTTCTGAAATCAATCTTTCTTCCCAAACTGTCAGTAACATGGCCTTCATCAAGAATCTGCAACAAGATATTGAATACATCCGGATGAGCTTTCTCAATTTCATCCAAAAGAACCACAGCATAAGGTTTTCTTCTTACAGCCTCAGTAAGCTGACCGCCTTCTTCATATCCTACATATCCCGGAGGCGCACCCACTAATCTTGAAACCGCGAATTTTTCCATGTATTCACTCATGTCAATTCGGATCAGAGACTCGTCAGATTCAAATAGCTCTCTCGCCATTACTTTAGCCAGCTCCGTCTTACCAACTCCGGTTGTTCCAAGGAAAATAAAGGTACCAATAGGACGGTTAGGATCTTTCAGACCGGCTCTGTTTCTTTGAATTGCCTTAACAACTTTCTTCACGGCATCTTCCTGTCCGATCACTTTTCCGTTCAGCTTCTCATCCATCTGAGCTAATTTATCAAGCTCATTTTTGCCAACTTTCGTTACAGGAACACCACTCATCATAGAAACAACCTCTGCTACATTTTCTTCGGTTACGGTTTCCTTTTTCTCTTTTACATCTTTATCCCATTTTTCCTGGGCAGCATTCAGTTCCATCTGAAGACGCTCTTCTTCGTCTTTAAGCTTTCTTGCCTCCAGGTAATCCTGAGCTTTTACAGCTTTTTGCTTCAGTTCTTTGATATCTTCGATTTTCTTTTCAAAATCAATGATCTCAGTAGGAACTTTCATGTTTTTAATATAAACTCTTGAACCTGCTTCATCCATAGCGTCGATCGCTTTATCCGGTAAGAAACGGTCCGTAATATATCTCGATGTCAAATTGACACACGCTGCAATCGCTTCAGGCGTATAAATTACATTGTGATGCTCTTCATACTTATCCTTGATCTGGTTAAGAATCTGGATGGTTTCATCAATAGAAGTAGGTTCCACCATTACTTTCTGGAATCTTCTTTCCAAAGCGCCGTCCTTTTCAATGTACTGACGGTATTCATCCAGGGTGGTAGCCCCGATGCATTGAATCTCACCTCTTGCCAAAGCAGGCTTAAACATATTGGATGCATCCAAGCTTCCTGTAGAACTTCCTGCCCCTACAATCGTGTGAAGCTCATCAATAAATAAGATGACATCTCTGTTTTTTTCTAATTCAGTCATGATGGCCTTCATTCTTTCCTCAAACTGACCACGGTATTTGGTCCCGGCTACTAAACTTGCCAGATCCAGCGTAATCACTCGCTTTCCGTAAAGAACTCTTGAAACCTTTTTCTGCTGAATTCTTAATGCCAACCCTTCTGCGATCGCAGATTTACCAACTCCCGGCTCCCCGATAAGAAGCGGATTGTTTTTCTTTCTTCGTGATAAGATCTGAGAAACCCTCTCGATTTCCTTTTCACGTCCGATCACAGGATCCAGCTTTCCGTCTCTTGCCAGAGAAGTAAGGTCTCTACCAAAGTTGTCCAGTGTAGGCGTTTTACTTTTTGCAGAGCCTAAATTTCCTGTAGGCTTTCTCATTTGCTCAAATTCCTCTCTTTCATCATCGTCATCGTAAGCACTCATTTGCGGTGACTGCCCGGAATTTTTAAGCATAGTCTGGTATTCTCTTGAAACTCCTTCATAGTCGATGTCATAAGCTCCCAGAATGTTTGAAGTAGGATCCTCATATTTATAAAGAATGCCTAAAAGCAGGTGAACGGTATTAATTTCATTACTTTTATATTGACGACATTCTAACTCTGCACGCTTAATGGCATGATCTGCCATCTTGGTGAAAGAAATATTGGTAACCTCTTCAGAAATAGGATTAAGACTTGCTGTATTTAAAGTTTCAATTTTTCTTCTGATTTGTGTTAAATCCGCATTAAGGTTCTGAAGGATTTCTTTTGCAGAGTTTTCCGTTTTTATAATACCTAAAAGTAGATGTTCTGTATTAAGAAATTCACTTTTCAGCCTCTTAGCTTCGCTTTTGCTTTGTTTGAACACCTGGCTCAAACCTTGTGAAAACTTATAATCCATAATATATCTCATTAGAACAAAGGCAACATTACCTTTTATTCATTATCTAAATTACAAATATTTTACCAAAAATCAATTAATGACTTTATGGCAGAAAAAATTTTATTATCTTATTGAAAATGATTAAGTTTGTTATCCTTAAAAATTCCTCATGAATCCTGAAATTACGACTTATATCGGATACTCGGCATCAGTTTTTATCGTGTTGAGTTTCATACTGAAAGATGTAAGAAAAATCAGAGTGGTCAATATGATTGGCTGTATTTGTTTTGTCATTTATGGTATCTACAATGGATGGCTTTGGCCGGTGATCATACCAAACGGGCTGATTTGTTTCATTCAGATCTATCACTTAATATTAGGGAGGAAAGATTCATGAAGAAAAAAATAATAGTCTCTGCCTTTAGCAGTTTGTATACAGATCAGAGAATAGAGAAAGTATGCAAGACCCTTTTTGACAATGGATATTCCATAGATCTGATAGGGAATGACTGGGGGGGGAATGAAAAAATGGAACGTCCCTATCCGTTTTCCCGGATAGAGCTGAAGTCTAAAAGTCTAAAGACCGCTTATTTTGAATTCAACTGGAAGCTTTACAGAGCGCTGAAGAAAAAAGCAGACAAAGACACCATTCTTTTGGCCAACGATATCGATGCGCTTCTGCCAAATTATCTCATTGCCGGAAAACTGAATATCCCGTTAGTCTTTGACAGTCACGAGATTTTTACGGAAATGCCGGCCATACAAAACCGGTTTTCACAGAAATTCTGGAGAGTGCTGGAGAGAAGTCTGGTTCCCAAAGTAGAATTTATGATGACGGAAAGTGAAAGCTATGCGGAATGGTTCCATGAAAAATACAAGGTAAATCCTGTAGTAGTAAGGAATATTCCGAGAAAGATCCTTTCTGTGCCGGAATTTCCCAATAATAATCCTAAAATAATCCTTTATCAGGGAGCGATCAATCAATCCAGAGGAATTGAAAAAATGATTGTAGCCATGCATCATATTAAAGATGCTGTTCTGAAGATCGCGGGGGACGGGCCAAAGAAAAAAGAGTATGAAGAGCTTATCGTTCAGGAAAAGCTGCAGGACAAAGTTTTTTTCCTGGGTAAACTGAAGCCTGAAAACCTCAGAGAAATAACAAGAACGGCAGACGCCGGTTTCAGCCTTGAAGAGAATAACGGAGTGAGCTATTATTATTCCCTTCCTAATAAGGTCTGTGATTATATTCAGTCCAGGGTGCCGCTTGTCATGATCAATTTTCCTGAAATGAAGAGGATAAAAGATCAGTTCAATGTAGGAGAGATGGTTACGGATCATCAGCCTGCAACCATTGAAAAAGCTATTAATCTGGTTCTTGAAAGAGGAAGACAATATTACCGGAGTGAACTTGATAAGGCTGCAGAAGTATTTTGCTGGGAGAATGAAGAAAAGAATATCCTGCAACTTTTTGAAAAAGCATCCTGTAAATAATTTTTACAAAATTGGTTATCTTTGCATCAAGAAATTTGATTAAAATGACCATTAAAGAAAAACAGCAGGAAATAATCGATGAATTTGCGTTTCTTGAAGACTGGGAGCAAAAATATGAGTACATCATTGATCTTGGAAAAGAACTGAAAGGCTTACCGGAAGACAGAAAAACAGATGAAAATCTGATTAAAGGCTGCCAGAGTAAAGTTTGGATCGATGCCGAATTTAAAGAAGGTAAACTTTTCTTTAATGCAGATTCAGACGGGATCTTGCCTAAAGGCATCGTTTCTCTTTTGGTAAGTATCTACAGCGGTCATTCCACTCAGGAAATTCTGGATTCCGATTTCGATTTTATCGGGGAAATAGGATTGCAGGAGTTTCTTTCGCCTTCCAGAGCCAACGGATTGATGGCAATGACGAAGCAGATCAAATTTTATGCGGTTGCCTATCAACTGAAATCATAGCCGTGACCAGAATTTTAGCATATCGTTTTTCCGCGTTTGGAGATGTTGCGATGACAGTGCCTGTTTTCAGAGAATTCCTGGAGCAGAATCCTGATGTGGAAATTGTTATGGTTTCCAGAAAAAACTTTGAAGACCTGTTCGCCGGAATTCCCAATGTGATTTTCAAAGGGATTGATCTGGATGATTATAAAGGTTTTTTTGGATTGAGAAGACTGAGCAATGAATTGATCCGGGAATTTAATCCGGACTGTATTGCCAACCTTCATGATGTGATCAGAACCAAGATTTTAGACAAAATCTATAGAAGGAAAGGACTTAAGGTTTTCAAAATAGATAAAGGAAAAGAGGAAAAAGAACACCTTACAGACGTATGGAATCTGGAGAAGGTCCAGCTGAAAAAAACGGTGGAACGCTATGCCGATGTTTTCAGGGAAATGGGATTCAGGGTTGAGCTTTCACAGAAGCTGAGGCCACTTTCATATCATAAATCAGGTATTGGTTTTGCTCCTTTTGCCCAGCATAAAGGAAAGATGCTTCCTCTGGAAAAATCATTTGAACTGGTGAGGATTCTGGCTCAGAGACATACGGTATATTTCTTTGGAGGAGGGAAAAAAGAAACCGAAACTCTTGAAAAATGGGAACAGCAGATTCCCAATACAAAAAGTCTTTCCGGAAAATTAAGCCTTTCAGAAGAACTTGATAAAATTGCTGAACTTGAAGTCATGATCTCTATGGATTCTGCCAACATGCACCTGGCAAGCCTTGTGGGGACACGATGTGTTTCTATTTGGGGAGCAACTCACCCTTATGCCGGATTTTTAGGATTCGGACAGAGTGAAGAGGATGTTGTTCAGGTGAAAGACCTTACCTGCAGGCCATGCTCTGTTTTTGGCGATAAAGAATGTTACAGGGGAGATTGGGCATGTCTGGAGGAATTTAATATCCAGAAGGTAGTGGAAAGGATTAATCTTTAAAAATAATAGCGGCCATCTCTTCGGCCTTAGCATTATCCGAATGTTTTTTCTCTAATATCTCCCGTCTGTTTTCGGTAGCATCATACTCTTTTTCCGCTGAAATGATGATCTGCTGGCGAATTTCGTTCAGATCAGAGCCATATAAGCATAAGCTTATTAAGGCAGGATCATCCGTAATATTTTCATTGATAATGACAAACCGGCTGTTGTAAAGAGTATTGAATAGCTTTACCTTCGTTCCTGAATTCTGATAGGAAAGCAGGATATTGGCATGGGCATCCTCCAAAAGATGGTGAAGGTTTGCCGTGGTCTGAATAGGAGTCAGGCTGATGTTTTCAGCAGAATCAATTTTCCTTTTAATGTCCTCACCGGCACGGTCAGATGCCACGATCAGTTTATATTGTGGGAGGCTTTTAAAGAGATCAATAGTCTCATTCAGGGCTTTTTTGTTATCTGAGGTGGTAAGATCCCCATGAAAAAGAAAATACTTCCCCTTTTTATCAAGCTGCTTTACAGATCTGTTCCCATGAAAGATATGAATCAGGCTGGCGTTCTTTGAATAAGCTTCTACCTCATTATATTCCTTTTCAGACAGGCAAAATACCGTTTCAAAGCTTTTTAAAAGCTTTTTCTGATATCCGGTATACTTTAAGGATTCAATTCTGTAAATAGCCTTTTTGAATATATTTTTTTCCGATAGGGAAAGGCCTTTATAATACTCTGCTTCGTTGTTGTGATGACGGAGGTATAATTTATGTCCATAATCCTTCAGAAGCCTGATGATACAGGTGGTCTGCAGACCTTCGAACAATATGGGAGCATTGATCTTTTTCAGGTTTTTAAGAAGGGGTTCTGAGTTTCTTATTGCTGCTGCGAAAGGGATTCCTGAAAAATAGAGCAGAGGGCTCCTTTTCTTTTTATAAAAAAAAACATTCTCCGTGCTTTTCCTGATTTCAGGATCGGTCATCTCAGGAATCCGGTCCACAAAGCAGTGAAGGTGGATCTTTATTCCCGTTTCAGACAGAGCCTTAATCTTATAATACACATCAATGATCCCACCGTAAGAAGGAGGGTAGGGATAGTTGAATGATATGATATGAAGTTCCTTCACGTAAGCGAATTCAAATGCAGACAAAGGTAAATAAAAGAAAAGTACTTACAGAATTCTATATAGTATAAAATAAAAAAATCTCCCAGAAATCTGAGAGATTTTTGTGGGTCCTGAGGGATTCGAACCCCCGACCCTCTGGGTGTAAACCAGATGCTCTGAACCAGCTGAGCTAAGAACCCGAATTTTTTTGAAAGGTTTCGTTTCCTTTTCTGTGGGTCCTGAGGGATTCGAACCCCCGACCCTCTGGGTGTAAACCAGATGCTCTGAACCAACTGAGCTAAGAACCCTCTAGACTTGTTCTCTTGTTTAGAGTGGTGCAAATATACGACTTATTCTTTAATCTCCAAATTTTTTTCTAAAAAATCTCCCACTACAAAGTTGCTTCCGCCAATAAAAATCATTTCTTCATTTCTACATCGTTCTTTTGCAGACAGATACGCTTCCTGTACAGAATTAAAAATTTGATAAGAAATTTTTGCCTTCCGAAGCAGGGTTTCATAGTCTTCAGGATGTCTTCCCCTGCTGACAGATGGTTTGGCAAAATAAAACTCAGAATTTTCAGGAAGAAATTCCATCACCTCATCTATGTTTTTGTCATTAACAAATCCCAAAATGACATGCTTGTGCCTGTCAATTGAATTTAATTGAGAAAAAACATGCTCCAGTCCTGCCTGATTGTGTCCTGTATCACAAATTGTAAGAGGGGCTTTTGAGAATTCAAACCAACGTCCGATAAACCCTGTATTTTGGTGAACTTTTAATAGCCCGTTTTCCAGATCTTTGTCAGAAATTTGGAGCTGTAATTTTCTTAGCGCTTCAACCATGGCCAGAACTACACGAATGTTCTTCTGCTGATAATCACCTTTCAGATCAGAACGGAGATCAGTATGTATGAGACTGGCATCTATAAATGGCGCATTTTCTTTAAAAGCCTTTTCTCTGATGATATTCTTTACCGTTTCATGATCATCACCGGAAATGACAGGAATATTCTTTTTTATAATTCCCGCCTTTTCGGAAGCAATCTCCTCAATAGTATCCCCTAAAATATTCTGATGATCCAGCTGAACGTTGGTAATCGCTGAAACCAGGGGGGTAATAATATTGGTTGAATCCAGTCTGCCTCCCAAACCCACTTCAATAATGGCAAAATCTACCTGCTGCTGATAGAAATATTCAAAAGCCATAATGGTAGTAAACTCAAAAAATGACGGACGGATATCTTCCGGGATATTTTTAAGCTTTTGAATGAAATCAAAAACAAATTCTTTATGACAGTTCTTTCCGTTGACTTTGATACGTTCTGTAAAGTCAATAAGGTGTGGCGAATTATATAATCCTGTTTTATAACCGGCTTCCTGAAGCACCGAAGCGAGCATATTGCTTGAAGACCCTTTTCCGTTAGTTCCTCCGATGTGGATGCATTTTATTTTTTCCTGAGGATTTCCAAAGTAAGCGCAAAGCCTGGTAATATTATCAAGTCCCGGTTTGTAGGCTTTCTGCCCATCTATCTGATAGTTGGGCATCTGTACGAAAAGCCAGTCGATAGCTTCCTGATATTGTTCATTTGTCATGGTACAAAATTCCCAAAAGTTTTTTTAAAATAAAATATAATTTTTCAATCTGTAACTTTTTTATATTTAATTCGTCTAATATGGAAAAATCTTAATATGAAAAAAGTTTGGATTATCGTTTTTGGATTAGGTTATCTGGGTTTAAGCGCTCAGAAGAAGTGGTCCTTAAAAGAATGTGTAAGCTATGCGGTGGAGCATAATCTTCAGGTTATCCAAAATCAATATAATAAACAATCACAGGATGCCAATCTTAAAATTGCAAAGAAAGGATATCTGCCATCTGTTTCAGCAAATTTAGGAAACACGGTCAGTTTTGGACAAACGTCATTCGGAACCGGGAGTTTGAGGAATGACAGATTCAGCAACAGTGCCAATCTTGGAGCGGATATCCTGGTATATAATAATGGAAGGCTTGAAAAGACGGTGAGAAAAAGCCAGTATGACCTGGAAGCAAGTCTTTATGATGTAGAGACCATAAAAAATGATATTTCATTACAGATTGCACAGCAATATTTAACCACATTGCTGAACAAAGAGATCGTAAAAATCTCTGAAAGTGCTGTAATGAATGCCCAAAAGCAATATGACAGAGCAAAAATAACAACAACGGTAGGAACAACGGCACAAACGGTTCTGGCTGAAGCAGAAGCTGCGCTGGCAAGAGAAAAGCAAAACTTAAAAACAGCAGAAGTTAACGTAGGACGGAGCTTATTTGCTTTGGCCCAGCTTTTACAGTTATCTGATTATAAAGATTTTGATGTGGAAGATGTTTCAGTTCCGGATGAGCTGGCTCCTGAGCTTAGATCTGTGGATGACGTTCTCTCCATTGCCTATCAGTCCCAGCCGCAGATAAAAGCTGCAGAAAGCAGAATCCATTCAGCGGAAGCGCAAACAGAAGTTTCAAAAACCGCTTTCTGGCCTACCGTAACGGCAAGTGCAGGGATAGGATCTTTTTATAATAACCTTTTAAATACGGATAATGTAGGAAATGAGTTCATGTATGTCAAGGAAAAAGGGTTTTTCCAGCAGTATAAAGACAACTTCGGACAGCAGGCCAGTCTTTCCGTCAATATCCCGATTTTCAATAAAGGAATAACGAAATTGCAGGTAGAACAATCCAAAATCAATGAAAATATTGCTAAGAATACGCTTGAACAGCAGAAACAGACGATAAGACAGAATGTGCAGCAGGCACAGTTCGATGCTGATGCCAATTATGAAAATTATCTGGCAGCGGTAGAGGCGGAAAAAAGCTCCAAGCTAGCGCTTGAATTTGCAGATAAAAGCTATGCCGCGGGAAGAACCACTATTTATGACGTGAATGTCGCAAGAAATAATTATGCAAATGCACAGGGATCAGTAGCGCAGGCTAAATATAATTATCTTTTCAGTCTTAAACTATTGAATTTCTATGCCGGAATTCCACTAAGTTTGTAAAATGTCTATTCAATCTTTAGAAAAATATTTACCTCAAAATACCCTCAAATATTTAAGAATATGGTTTTCAGATTACTATATTCACATTAAAGTTACACGAAACAGAAACTCTAAGCTGGGAGATTACAGAAAGCTTCCGGATAATTCCCATGAGATTACGGTCAATTCCACATTGACTCCGCAGCTTTTTTTCTTTGTGCTCACACATGAGCTGGCACATCTGATCGCCTTTGAAAAATATGGACGGAGAATTTCTCCTCACGGCAATGAATGGAAAGAAACCTTCCGGAATATGCTTCTTGAAAGCCTTGAAGTGTATGATGCAGATCTGAAACCGATCATTGTGAGGTTTTCAAAATCACCAAAAGCCAATTTTATG
Organism: Chryseobacterium sp. UF-290; assembly: GCF_058245615.1. Taxonomy (NCBI): domain Bacteria; kingdom Pseudomonadati; phylum Bacteroidota; class Flavobacteriia; order Flavobacteriales; family Weeksellaceae; genus Chryseobacterium; species Chryseobacterium sp. UF-290. Next base: position 181,085 of record NZ_JBSICB010000007.1, on the reverse strand, counting down.
GCCAGTCCTGATCTTGTAAGGTATTTTCATACTGAAAAACAGGATGATAGTCTTCAGTTTATCGAAGAACTTCAGAAAGGGGAGTTTTTTATATACCGCAACGAAAAGTATTTATTCGAAGGTCTGGTTAAAAAAAACTATCTTTGTCAGAACCTGGCTACCGGAAGGAAGTATTCTTTCAAACCTTTAGCCAGAGTAGAAAAATGTAGCTAAGAATGTTAAAATCAGATAGATACTGCGTTATAATGGCGGGAGGGATCGGAAGCCGGTTCTGGCCAATGAGTACGCAGAAATTTCCCAAACAGTTTCAGGATATTTTAGGAACCGGACGCACCATGATTCAGCAGACTTATGACAGGATCAGCAAGGTAATTCCTAAAGAGCAAATATTCGTGATTACGAATAAAGAATACGTGGCCCTTTCTCATCAGCAGCTTCCGGAAATTCCTGAAGAAAATATTGTGGGTGAGCCACTTATGAAAAATACGGCAGCTTGTAACCTGTATATGGCCAACAAAATTGCTGAGATCAATCCGGATGCTACAATGATCGTATTGCCGGCAGATCATCTGATTCTTAAAGAAGATGTATTTTTAGAGAAAGTGGAGCTTGCGTTTGAAGTCGCTTCAAAACATGATTATCTGGTGACATTGGGAATTACGCCTACAAGACCTGACACCGGATATGGATATATTCAGTTTGTAGAAAAAAAGGGATCAGAATATTTTAAAGTAAAAACATTCACAGAAAAGCCGATTCTTGAAATTGCCCAGAGCTTTTTAGAAAGCGGAGATTTCCTTTGGAATGCAGGGATATTTGTGTGGAATGTAAAAAGCATTCATCATGCTTTCGAAATGTATCTTCCCGAGATGATGCAGCACTTTATGGCCTGTGAGTATAATTCGGAGAAAGAAGACAACTGCATTGAGCTGATTTACCCGAAGGTTCAGAAAATTTCTATTGACAACGGAATTTTAGAGAAAGCAAAAAATGTATATGTGATTCCGTCAGATCTGGGATGGAGTGATCTTGGAACATGGACCTCCGTCTATGAAAATACGGAAAAGGATGAAGATGGTAATGCCGTAAAGCTGAAACATCTGCTGGCTTATAACTCGAAAGGAAACATTATCCGTTTGAGAAACAATAATAAAGCGGTGATCATCGACGGCCTTGAAAACTATATCGTTGTAGATACAGATAAGGCGCTTCTGATATGTCCCCGTGATAATGATCAGCTGATCAAGGATTATGTTCTTGACCTTAAAAATTTTAAAAAAGGAGAGAAGTTCATGTAATATTTGGTATATTTTCTGCTGATTTTTAAATTATGATTAAAGCCGCAACCCGATTTACGTTTCTCATATGTATGCTTTTAGGAGTTCTGGGGTATTCCCAGGGCAAGAAAAAGTTTTCAAGTATTCCTGGTATTTTACAGCAGATCGATCCTGATGATAAGGTCGATTCCTGGGTATTGGTATACAATAGCTACGGAAAGGGAGAGGAGATCAAAACTTCCGGAGGTAAGCTGAATTATGTTCCCCAGTTTTCAGGATTTAATCTTTTTCCGAGTGAGGACAGCTTTTATTATATTGCCTATTCGGCAGGAGGTAAGATCAGCTATGTCCTTGATGTGGAAGCCCTGAAACAATTTGTCGGAAGAATAAATAATGCCCAGGAAGCGGCTATAGTGCTGGCTTCAGACGGATATGTAGTAGACGAAGAGTTCAAAGACCTTGCGGGCAATTATCATGAAGATTCATCAAACTATTATCTGGATTTAGGAAAAGTAACTTCAAAAGAATGCCCTTATCAAAAAACGCATTACACTCTGACTGTAAGTAAAGCTACAGGTAAGGTTGCGGATGTAAAGGATAACGGGACCTATATCGAGCTTTATAATAAGAAATGCGCTAATAACCCGAGACTTTTAAAAATCGAAAAAAAGGAAGAACCAAAGAAAGATGAGCCTAAAAAAACATCCAAACGCCGATAAGGTTTACGAAACCGAACGATTAATCATCCGGCCGATGTCTCCGGAGGATAGAGATCTGATTTTTGAACTTTACAATGCCCCGAAATTTATTCAATATATTGGTGACCGTCATATTAAAACCCTTGATGACGCTGAAAATTATATTGTAAACAAATTTCTTCCGCAGATCGAAAGGCTGGGATTCGGGAATTATCTTATACTGACCAAGGAAGGTAACGAAAAAATAGGAGGAGTAGGGATATTTGAAAGAGAAGGGCTTGATATCCTGGATATAGGATATTCTCTATTGGAAAGGTTTGAAGGAAAAGGATATGCCTATGAAGCCGCTCAAAAGGTAAAATCAATCGGGATGGAGGATTTCGGACTATCAAAAATATCCGCCATTATTTCAAAAGATAATTTTTCTTCCCAGAAATTGATTGAAAAATTAGGTTTAAAATTCAAAAAACACGTCACGCTTCCCGACGAAGATGAAGAGCTGAACTATTACGAAACAGAATAACAATCATTTCAAAAAAAGCTTCCACAAACAATACAACAGATAAGTAGCGTTGTTTGTGGAAGCTTTCGCAATAGTAATGTTTGAAAAAAAGTTACTCCTCCAAAATCTGGTCAGCAGCTGTTTTCGATGTTACTTTATCAATAACTCTTGTACAGATCCCGCTTTCATCAAAAATAAAAGTAGTTCTTACAATACCCATATAGGTCTTACCAAATGTTTTTTTCTCCTGCCAAACTCCGAATTTTTCTATGATATTTCGGTTTTCGTCTGCGATAAGATCATAAGGAAAGGCAAATTTGCTATGGAAATTCTTCTGCTTCTTTACTGAATCTCCGCTTATTCCCAATAGCTGAAAACCGGCTTTTTTAAGTTTCGAATAATTGTCGCTCAGGTTACAGGCCTCCACGGTACATGTTGGTGTATTCGCTTGCGGATAGAAGAAAACCACCAGTTTTTTTCCTGTTAACTTTGATGATGTTATTGTTTCTCCGTCTTGATTGAGTCCTTCAAATTCAGGTAATTTGTCTCCAACTTTCAGCATAATGATGTAATTTTGTTCAAATTTAAGGGTTACATGACAAAAAAGCAAAGAGCTGAGCTCATTCAGAGAGAGTTGGATAAATTATATCCCACAACACCTATCCCGTTAGATCATACAGATCCCTACACACTGATGGTTGCCGTAGCGCTTTCTGCCCAAACGACAGATAAAAAGGTAAATCAGGTAACGCCAGACCTTTTCGCTGTAGCAGGAACTCCGCAAAGAATGGCAAAGCTGGAGGAATTTGAAATCAAAGAGCTGATCAAAGAAATAGGACTATCCAATACCAAGGCCAAAAACCTGAAAAGAATGGCCGAACTTCTATTGGAAAGACATAAGGGTATTGTTCCCCAAACTTATGAAGAGTTGGAAGCGCTTCCGGGAGTGGGACACAAAACAGCTTCGGTAGTAATGAGCCAGGGGTTCGGGTTCCCTGCTTTTCCGGTGGATACCCACATCCATCGTCTGATGACGCAATGGCAGCTTACATCAGGAAAAAATGTAGTGGAAACAGAGCGTGATGCGAAAAAATTATTCCCGGAGGACGTTTGGAATAAGCTTCACCTTCAGATCATTTTTTATGGAAGGGAATATTCTCCGGCCAGAGGAAAGGGAGAGAGGGATTTTATTACTAAAATGCTGTTTGAAAAATAAAAGATTTAATAATCCAACTAGCATCAGATTGAGTCCGCAGGGGCATTTTGTTTAGCTTGTCGCCGGACTTCTACTAGGATAGGCTGTATGGAAGTTAAATATCTAATAGTCTTCTGTGGTAATTGACCTGTCCCAAATGATAGTTCAGATGAGCTATGAGGTGAATCAGGAAATAATCTGTGGTCATTGTCCTTTCAAAAACAACAAGCGGATATTCTTTTTTCAGGTCATCATCTGATAAATGACCCAGCACAGAATCTATCATTGTGGCGGTTGATTCCGTCTTTTCAATAAGTTCAGCTCTGGGAATATCTTTTAATGAGAATTCAAGGTCGCGCTGTCTTACATAGCCTGTATTTCCAAGCTGTGCACCTATGAAGTGATTGAGGTTTCCCACCAAATGAAGACACAGATTGCCTGCCGAGTTGGAAATGTTCTTGTCTGTTTTCCAAAGATTTCCTTCGTTCCGATAGGCTTCAATTTCAGCTTTTAGCGTATTTAAATCTCTGTTGTAAAGAGATCTTAGGCTTTCTGTAATCATATCAATTTTATTTTATTACGGTTTTGAAATATCCTTTGAAGTGCTTCTGAACCAATCTGTCTATATTACATTTATAATCTATGAAACCATAAATACTATCATTTTTTTTGAAATTTGATGCGTTGAGAGTTAGCTTTTGGGCTACAATATTTGAAGTGATAAACTTTATTTCGTTTCTTAATGTTTTAGGATTTATGTCTTTGATTTTAAATTGATTATTGAATGCCTGAACTACAACTCCGTTTCCAAAATATCCATTGTTATTATTCAACCAGATATTCAGGGTATCATTTTTATAAAGAGCTTTACATTTATAATCAGTAAAGTAGATTGTCCCGGTTTTATATTGATCAAAAAAAATTGCTTTCTGAACAATATAAGCAGTTCTTGTTTTACTCTCCACGATTTCACTATGATATAGTTTCAGTTCAGGATATTTTGAGAGAATCTGTATCGTGTCATGAGAAGGTAAAGTTTTATCAACAATAAATTTTTCAAAATTTTGATTCTTTTGACAATTTAAAGCGGTCAGTAATAGAAAAATAAAAAACAAAAATAGTCTCATAAGAACTATTTTTGTTTTTTTGCCCAAAGCCCCATCTTTCTGTTCAGAACATCTAATGGAAGGCATCCCTGGCTCAATATTTCATCGTGGAAGCTTGCCAGGTTAAACTTATTGCCTAGCTCTTTCTGATATTTTTCTCTCAGCTCACGGATTCTTAAAGCTCCGATCTTATATCCCAGGGCCTGCCCGGGCATTGCCATATATCTTTCCACTTCTGCAACGGCAGCTCCTTCATCATAGGAAATATTGCTGAGGAAATATTTAATGGCTTCCTCCCTGGTCATTTTTCCGGTGTGCAGACCAGTATCTATAACCAGTCTTACTGCTCTCAGCATCTGATCGCTTAAATACCCCATCTTTTGGTAAGGATCTGTATACAATCCAAACTCTGGGCCTAATGTTTCACAATAATGGGCCCAACCTTCGCCATAAGCTCCAAACCATCCGAATCTCATGAATTTTGGCAGTTTTGTATTTTCCTGCTGCAAAGAAACCTGGTAATGGTGCCCCGGAATCGCTTCATGAAGGAAAAGAGATTCCATTCCTGAAGTGACATTGAACTTTGCAGGATCAGGAAGCGGTACATAAAATATACCTGCTCTTTTTCCGTCCGGAGTTCCGGGAATGTATTCCGCGCTTGCGCTGGCCTCTCTGAACTTTTCCGTCTGTCTGATCTCAAACTTTGTTTTAGGAGTCACATTGAACATGGTTTTCAGCTTTGGTGTGATCTTGGTCAGAATACCATTGAATCCGGCTAAAACCTCCCTGGCACTTTTATAGGTCATTGCCTTTGGATCAGTTTTCACAAAAGTGATAAACTCTTCCAGAGTTCCTGTAAAGCCTACCTGTTGCTTTACCTTTTCCATTTCTGCACGAAGCATAGCCACCTGCTGTTGACCGATCTTATTGATCTCCTCAGGTGTTTTTTTGGTGGTCGTCCAGGTTTTTACATAATAGCCGTATATTTCATTCCCGTTAGGAAGACTGTTGTATCCGTCAGTATCTCTGGCTTTCGGTAAATATTCCTTCTCTAAAAAAGTTCCCATTTTGGTGTAGGCAGGGATGATCTTTTTCGTAATAGCATCTTTATAAAGTGCCGAAAATTTATCTTTCTGGGCCTGGCTAAAGCTTTTTGGAAAATTTTTGATAGGTCCGTAGAAAATATTTTTGTCCATATCGGAAGTGGTGATCTCCTCAGCTTTCATTTGAGGGATCATTTTGACAACCAGCTTTTTAGGAAGTACGATCTTGTTGCTGATTCCCTCACGGAAGTTGTCTGCAGCGGCATCCATCCATTCCGGGAACTTTTCCATTCTTTTTAACCAGTCGCTGTAGTCTTTTTCAGTTTTGAACGGCTGGCTGCCCTGTCCGCTTCCATACAATGGGAAGGTAAGCGGAAGTCCTCCAAACTGAGTAAAAGGGATGTATTCAGGATGATAGATATAAGCCTCGATTTTATCTTTTAAAGTAAAGTCCAGGACATCGTATACTACCTTGTTCTCATCAGATAGAGCTTTGTAGTCTACATTGCCAAGTTGTTTCTGTACCGAATAGTAAAAGGCAATTTCTCCTGATATAAAGTCTTTATCAATATTAATGGGAAGCTGGTCGTTGTATCTTGTATCTCCCTGAGCGGTAGCGTCTAAAGGATATAGCTTAAGATACTGCTCGTAGTAATTGGCTGCAATCGAATCCAGGTTGCTGGGGGTCACTTTGGTAAGGGGAGAATCTGACTTTTTGCATGATGCAAGGCCGAGTATCAATCCTATTCCCAGAATACTTTTGGATAAAATGTTTTTCATTTTCAGAATCTTTATGAAACAAAAGTAAGTATTATTGGGAGATTCATACCCATCGTCCGGATTGATTTTAAAAAAATAATTTTCAAAATACTTTCAACTTTAAATCAATTTTTTATCTTTGTCTAAAACGTTTAACAATCATATTATTACAGTTCTTTTTTAAGAAAAAATGAAAGGGATTTTAAAAATTTACCATCCGGACGAAACGCTAAAATACAATATCAGAAATACTTATTGTAAAGCGGTCTATAGCAACCAGCAACATTTATTAGAGGTTGAAATTATTACGGATGACAGTTTGGATCATGTAGATGATGATTCATTACAGTACAACTTTCCGCAGCTCTCTCTCGAAGTTTTTGATTTCCCTATTGAGTCGTCTGAAATAGAAGGAAAGACTATCAAAATCAATGATTCCGACGAAGAAACCTACACAGAAGTAGACCTGTTCGATGACGATGACGCTTATATCTATGACAATGAGCTTTTTTTTGAGAAAAACGAGGAAGGAGAGCTTCAGGTAACCTGGAAAGGAACTATTGATGATTTCTATACCGGATCAGATACCCCGATCCCTTTTAGGTTAAAATGTGAATTCAGGCAGGATGATATTGAGGTAGACGAAGATTAATAAAGTCTCTCATCCTTTTTTATATCAAATTTCTTTTCAAAACTTCTTTTGGAAAGAAATTTGCTGTTTGTAAATCATAACAAAATTTAAGTTGTTTTTAAGCAATTTTTAAGATATCAATTCATAATATTCCACTACATTTGTCGTTGAAACTTTAATAAAATTCACATTTAATGCTGTTAACGGAACTTTCTCAGATTTTATTTGCGCAAATTGCTACACCCGTAGCTGCTACAGACAATTTAGAATTTTCATTTTGGAAGATCATGTTCCACGGAGGAGCCTTCGCTAAAATAGTGATGGCAACTGTATTGCTGTTGGGCGTACTCTCTTTGTATCTGTTTTTTGAAAGATTCTTCTTTATCAAAAGGCTGACGTCAAAGACTGATTCCAATTTTATGAATAATATTGAAGATTTTATCAAAGCAGGGAAGATAGAAGCGGCGGCTGACTACTGCAAGACGCAGAACTCACCTGAAGGAAGAATCCTGGAAAAAGGAATCTCAAGATTGGGTCGTCCTGTTTCTGATATCGTTAGTGCCATGGAATCTCAGGCACAGGTAGAAGTGGCGAATATGGAGAAAAACCTGAACCTTTTGGCTGTAGTTCCGAGTATTGCTCCGATGCTGGGGCTTTTGGGTACGGTAATAGGGATGATTATTGCTTTCTTCAATTTGTCGCATGCGACAGGATCTTTCTCTCCGAAAACACTTTCGGAAGGTATTTATACAGCCTTAGGGCAGACAGCGGTAGGTCTGGCAGTGGCAATTCCTGCTAATTTCTGCTATAATATCCTTTTGACAAAGATTGATAAGTTCGTATTGAAAGCTCAGAATATGTCAGGAGAATTTTTAGACCTTATCAACAAACCTTTATAAATATTTCTTATGAAATCGCTATCGGAAAAAGTTCTTTTTTGGAATTATTAATTGAGCGATTCCATCTGACCATTAAAAATATCAGAATAAACAGATGAAAATTCAGAGAAGAAATAAGGCGAATCCGGAATTCAGTTTAGCAGCGATGACAGACGTTATCCTGTTGATGCTGATCTTCTTTATGGTGACTTCTTCTGCAGCCAATCAAAGTGCTATAGATGTGAATCTCCCGAAGACCGGAGCAGTTGAAGATAATATTCCCAATCCTTTGACGGTAAGCATCAAACCGGATGGTTCATTTTTTGTAGATGATAATCCGGTAAACAAAGGTGAGCTGGAAAAAATTATTGTGGATAAATTAACCGGTCAAACAAATAAATCTTTCACGATCAGAGCAGACGAAAATACATTGCATAAAGATGTTGTTTTTGTCATGGAAATCGCTGAAAAGCATAAGTTTAATATTGCTATTGCAACGGTTAAAGATAAATAATAAGCCGGAATCTCCGGAAAGAATTACTTTTTTAAGATGAGAAGCTATACAGCAAATAGAAACGAAGAAAATAAAGACAGGATAAAAAGCGCTCTGCTTTCTATCCTTATCTGGGCTGCCGTTTTGCTTTTTGTTTTTTATTATAAATTAAAACCTGAACTGGATCAGGAACCTGAATTGGTAACCACAATGCTTGTGAATTTTGGGGATAACCGGAACGGAAATGGAATTGAAGAGCCTGCCGAGCAACCGGGAAGTTTAGCTGCGGCTACCGAAGAGATAACTCCTGAACCAGCTGAAACGCCTGTTCCGGAAACGAAGACCATAGTTAAACCCGAACCGGAACCAATACCTGAGCCCAAGAAAACTGAAGTTAAGGAGAAGGTCATCACAGGAAATAATTCAAAAAATACAGTTCCTAAAAAAGAAGAATCAAAAAAAGCTGAAAAAAAGGAAGCAACAAGTACCAGCGCTTCGAAAAATACTAAAAAATCAGGCGCCACTACTGCCAATTCCAAAACCGGAAATGGTGACGGAAAAGGGAATGCTGCTATTGGAAACCTGATCAGAGGAAGAGGTACCAAGGCGGGAAGCCAGGGAACCGGTGAAGGTATCGGTAATGCAGGAGATCCTTTGGGAGGCGATGGAAATGGAGACAGCAAGGTGGGGATCGACAGAAAGCTGATCGGATATATTCCGGGAACGATGGGCAGAGGAGGGGCTCAGCCATCTCACAGCTGTACTGCCAGCGGATCAATTACCATAGCTTATACGGTGGATAAAGCCGGAAATGTGGTTTCCGCAAGAAGAACAGGAGGTATTTCAGATCCTTGTGTATCTTCCACCTCCGTAGCCTGGGTAAAGAAATATGTAAAGGCGGAGAAAGCCAGTACATCATCTACAGGAACTTATAAGATTACATTCTAAAATATAAAAGCACTTTACTCAAGTGCTTTTTTTAATTCATTAATTCTATTGATAACAGGAAGGGCAAAAATTCCGCTGGTCTGAAGATAAAGCTCATAGAATGTCTTTGCTTTATCCTGGAAATCTTTATCCTGGTCTTCTCTGCTTTTAAAGTAGAAAAGATTACCCAGCATTTCATAATAGTCTTTGTGGTCTCTTTCCTGTCTTTCATTGACGATTTCAATCATCTCTTCTTTTGTCTTGGAAGAAATTTCTATGAAGCTCATCTTGAAAATATCTCTCATCAGCGTATCAAAATCCAGTTCTTTCTGCATCAGGCTTTCTTCGGGTTTGTCAAGGATCAGTTTTTCCAATGCCTGCGTCAGTTGACGGATGAGTCGTAAGGTAAATTCTTTATCTGTGATCATATACTGATATTTTTAATTAAAACTTTAAATAATCTTCTGTTTGAGCCAGTTCACTCCATCTGGCAGAAAGAAACCTGGCATAATGGGAGGAAGAAAGTCCGTATGTTCCCAGAGAATGGCCATCGTTTACTTCCACCAATATTGTTTCTCCTTCTTCATTAACGCCAAAATCCAAAGCGTAAGAATGAGGTTGGGATTGAAATGCTGAAATGGCATTCTGAACGGTTTTTAGATCAATTTTTGTATCCCAGTCTCCCTTGTATCTTCTGATATCCAGAATTTCTTTATAACGGATGAAACATCTCCATTCCGTTTTAAAATTAATGAGCTCGGAACACCATATTTTTATATCATTTTCCTGATCAATGAGTCCAAGAAAATCCATTTCATTTTTGATAACCTTGCCGGGAAAAAGCTTGGTCTCTGTCTGTGGCTTTATAAAAATATTCCAGTTTCTGCTGTTGAATATCTCATTAATAGTAGAATCCCAAATCTTTCTTTTTAAAAAAGGCTTTAGCTCTTCCTGGTAATCAATCTCTTTAGCTTCACGGGGAATATGTAGATTCTGTAGTCGTTTTCGTACATTCAGAATACCTCCAACGATAATAGGTTCCGGATTGGAATCCGTGATCTCATCAGCATCTGTAAATTTCTCAATTTCAAAACCAAAATTTTTAAAGCCTTCGTAGGCAGTAAAAGCATTCACATTATAAAATTCACCATGTTTGTCGGTCTGGATGTAGGCTTTCATCTTGTTAATGAATTAAGCAAAAAACAAATAGGCGAGAGCAATTGATGTAATAACCCCTACTAGGTCGGCCAGAAGCATGGCAATTACCGTATATCTGGTGTTCTTTACAGCTACGGCTCCAAAATATACGGCAATTACATAAAACGTCGTATCTGAGCTTCCCTGAAGGACTGCTGCCAGTTTACCCTGGAAGCTGTCTGCTCCGAAGGTGGCCATTGTATCTACCATCATACCTCTTGCTCCGGAACCGGATAAAGGTTTGATCAAAGCGGTAGGAAGCCCGTCAACGAATCTCGGATCCAGACTTGCTGCATTGGCGGCCCATTTCATACCATCGATGATCACATCGAAAACACCGGATGTTCTTAACAGGGAAATAGCGATCAGCATCCCAACCAGGTAAGGAATAATCTTAACACAAGTGGTAAACCCTTCTTTTGCCCCTTCAATAAAGGCATCAAAAACGTTGATCTTTTTATAAACAGCTCCAAGTACGATGGAAAGGAAAATAAAGAGAATAAGGCCATTGCTGAGGACTTTGCTGAAATCATCCAGCTCATCTTTGCTCAGTTGTACCAGATACACGACCAATAATCCGATGATCGCTGAAATTCCGCCTACATAAGCAATAACTACCGGGCGAAGCAGATTGATCTTCTGATATAAAGATACAATGATCATTGCCGCTAAAGTGGCCGCAAAGGTAGCGATCATGCACGGTAAGAAAATATCGGTAGGTGTTTTTGATCCCATTGACGCTCTGATCGCAATAATAGACACGGGGATAAGGGTCATTCCTCCCGCGTGAAGGCACAGGAACATGATCTGTGAATTGCTGGCGGTATCTTTATTGGGATTTAAGGTCTGCAGACTTTCCATCGCCTTTAAACCGAAAGGTGTAGCGGCATTATCCAGACCAAGAAGATTGGCGCTGAAGTTCATCAGCATATGTCCGAATGCCGGATGGTTTTTAGGGATATCAGGAAATAATTTTGAGAAAAACGGCTGAATAAAACGACTCAACAGATTGATTCCGCCTGCTTTTTCCGCAATGCTCATGAATCCCATAAAGAGGGTCATGATCCCGATCAGTCCAAGACAGATCTTTACTGCGGTTTCTGATGTTCCGATAACGCCGTCAGCTTCCTGAAGACGGTAAACTTTTACATCTTGTTTTAAAGAATCTGTTTTATAGTGGATTCTGCTGTCGGCAAAATCACTTTTTTTCATCAGGCTGTCCCTGACAACAGGAGCAAGGGTGTTTATAGGCTGGGTTGCGATTTTCACCGTATCACCACCTTTTCCTACCACCATATCATTGAAAATGGTTTTGTAGTGGCTTGACGAAATATATTTTATACTGGCAATGGCAATGGCGATGATAATAAAAGCCGACCAAATTCTGCTGAGAACCATTTGGATTTAATTAATTGTTTAAACTTATCAAAAATACTTTAAACCACAAAAATAAAGAAAGCCTAATGACAGCTTGTTAATTATTCAGATTTATTTTAATGCAGTGTTTGCAAAGTCTATTGATGAATGGAATGCCTTTGCGAACAAAAAATAGGCAGCGGGCTTTATATTTCCTTTGCGTATTCTGCGGTTAAAATAAAAGATTATTCCTCCAGGTAAACCAGGTGACCCTCAAAATTATCATCCAGGTTTTTAAGGACTTTAGTATCCTCCATTTTTTTGATTAATCCCTCCACAAAGAAGCTTTTCTCAAAAAACTGACGATGGATTCCGGGTAAAAGCTCCATGAAATAATCCATTCCAAACTTGTTGTTATGAAGATCCATTTTGGTTTCCAGAGGCTGGTTGGGAAATAGCTCTTCATGCAGATCTGTCATTCTCTTGCAGAAATCCAGCGCTTTTTTAGGAGAGGAAATTTTACAGCAGTACATCATAATGAAACAACACCATAACGCATGTCTGAAAGCATTTCCTATACCGTTACTGGATGCTGTTTCCGGAAATCTTTGCTGTGCTATCGTGAATGCTTTTACCGTAGCATGAAAGCTCAGTAGGGCAAAAAGAGGATGGGGGAGAATAAGCGATAAAAGACGAACGATCTTTTTAAAGCTCATACTCCGGATGGTATTGAAAAATATCTTGAAAGTCCTCATAAATAAAAATCTCTCCCTAATTAGAGAGAGATTGTATTGTTTTTGTTACAGATACTATGCTTTTGCAGCTAATAAACTAACTGTTTTGGCAACAGTATCCTGAATTTCAGTTCTTTTTACGATGAAATCTACAAATCCTTTTTCCTGTAAGAATTCTGATGTCTGGAATCCTTCAGGAAGGTCTCTACCGATCGTCTCACGGATTACTCTTGGTCCCGCGAAACCGATAAGAGCTCCCGGCTCAGCCATGATGATATCAGCCGTCATAGCGAAAGAAGCCGTGATTCCTCCGAAAGTAGGGTCACAAAGATAAGCGATATACAAAAGTCCCGCTTCTGAAAGCTGGGCAAGCTTAGCCTGAACTTTAGCCAGCTGCATCAAAGAATAGGTTGCTTCCTGCATTCTTGCACCTCCCGACTGACAGATGATCATATACGGAAGTTTGTGCTTGATACAGTAATCTATCGCTCTTCTGATCTTTTCTCCCATTACGGAGCCTAGAGATCCTCCAATGAAAGCAAAATCCATACAGGAAACTACCATTTCAGTTCCCTTTACAGTTCCTACAGCATTTCTGATGGAATCTGTAAGCTTTGTCTTCGCCTTTACTTCCTTTAAACGGTCTTTATAAGGTTTTGTATCTTTAAAGTTTAAGATATCAATACTTTCCACATTGGCATCCAGTTCGGTAAACTTGCCGCCGTCAAAAAGGATGTCAAAAAATTCCGCACTTCCTATTCTTACATGAAATCCGTCTTCAGGAGAAACATAGTTATTTCTCTTGAGTTCATCATGTTCCACAACTTTTCCTGATGGAGTCTGATGCCATAGGCCTTTGGGAACGTCCTTTTTTTCATCAGTAGAGGTGGTAATGTTTTTTGCTTTTCTTTTAAACCAGTCGAATGCCATTTTGTATTAGTATTAATGTATAAATGTAAAAAGTATTAATGTAAATGCATTCGTTATGAATACGTTTTACATTAATACAAATGTACAGTTCTTATTTTAAAGTATTTACGTTATTTAAATCTTCAAATGCTTTCACCAATCTTGTAGAGAAAGTTTCCTCACCTTTTCTTACCCAAACTCTTGGGTCGTAGAATTTCTTGTTAGGTTTTTCTTCTCCTTCAGGGTTTCCGATCTGAGCTCTTAAATAATCGATATTGTTGACCATATAATCTCTAACGCCTTCTGTATAAGCAAACTGAAGGTCAGTGTCGATATTCATTTTGATGACTCCGTAGTCGATCGCTTCTCTGATCTCCTCCAAAGTAGATCCTGATCCTCCGTGGAATACAAAGTTAACCGGCTTGGCAGCAGTACCGAATTTCTCCTGAACATATTTCTGAGAGTTGTCAAGGATCTTCGGTGTAAGAACCACATTTCCTGGCTTGTAAACTCCGTGTACGTTACCAAATGCAGCTGCAATGGTAAAGTTGTCAGAAATAGCTTTTAATTTTTCATAGGTATAAGCTACATCTTCCGGTTGAGTATATAATTTTGAGTTATCAACATCTGAATTGTCAACACCGTCTTCTTCACCACCTGTAACTCCGATTTCTACTTCAAGAGTCATCTGAAGCTTTGCCATTCTTTCGAAATATTTAGCAGAAATCGCAATGTTTTCTTCTAAAGGTTCTTCAGAAAGGTCCAGCATGTGAGATGAGTAAAGGGATTTTCCTGTCTGCCTGAAGAATTCTTCGTTAGCATCCATCAATCCGTCGATCCAGGGAAGTAATTTTTTTGCACAGTGGTCTGTGTGTAAAATTACAGTTGCCCCGTAAGCTTCAGCAAGGGTATGAATATGTTTAGCACCTGCGATCGCTCCTAAGATTGCAGACTTCTGTCCGTCATTGCTTAATCCTTTCCCTGCATTGAAAGCAGCTCCACCATTTGAAAACTGGATAATTACAGGAGAGTTCAATTTCGCTGCAGTTTCCATCGTAGCGTTTACGTTGCTTGATCCAATTACGTTTACTGCAGGTAATGCAAATTTGTTTTCTTTAGCATACTGAAAGATATCAGTAACTAACTGACCTGTGGCAACTCCTGCCGGAAAAATTCTGCTCATGTTTTACTTTTTGTTATAAATTTATTAGGTGTTTTAATTTCGTGTAAAGGTAATCATTTTTAAGAAATTACTAATTTCTTTTGTCCCGTCCCCAAAGCAGCTTCTGGCGGATGGTTTCGTAGAAGCTCAAACTGTTGGGCTGTACCAGAAGAAGCTGAAATCCTGCCTTTTTGATGATGATTTCCTTGTCGGTTTCGATATGTATCAGCCGGGAGTCTAAGGAAAGAGAGTATTGTGGTACACGGCTTTCCACCCTGAGCTTTATCTCTACTTTATCATTCACTACCAAAGGTCTTACATTCAGATTGTGAGGGGCGATCGGTGTGATGACAAAATTTTCGTTGTTCGGAGAAATGATAGGTCCTCCACAGCTCAGAGAGTAGGCGGTAGAACCGGTAGGTGTTGAAATGATTACGCCATCTCCCCAGAATACATTTAGAAATTCACCATTGATGTAGGAATCTACGGTGATCATCGATGTGGTTTCCTTTCTGGAAACGGTAACGTCATTCAATGCGTAAGGGAAAGAGCCTTCCAGTTTGGGTGAAACAACTTCAATCACAGCACGGCGGCTTGTTTTTACATCTCCTTTTAAGATGGAATCCAGTTCTTTAAAAGCTTCTTCTTTAGTGAAAAAAGCAAGAAATCCCAGTCTTCCTGTATTTACCCCTACAACAGGGATCTCAAGATCTTCAATGAATGTCAGTGAATTTACAATCGTTCCGTCACCTCCGAAAGTGAAGAACAGATCTACTTCTTTATCCAAAAGATCCTGCTTGCAGTTGAAGGTCTCGAAAATTTTTGAAAACTGAAGCGCTTCAGCCATTTCATCGTACAGAACAGATTTTACACCTCTGGTTTCAAGTTCAGAGATAAACTTGCTTAAATATAAAAAAGTATCAAGATCTTTTTTCTGAGAATATATGGCTGCCTTCATGTTATATTTCTATGAATTTTTGGAAAAAACCAAATCGGTCTTTAAACAGATCGGTTTTTTCATCAGAATAGTATTTTTCAACAATTCTGTAGTCATACCGGTCAAAAGTTGAGTCTATCGAAGCCAGATTTTCGTTGCTGATCTTGATGGTGATATGGATCACTTCTTCAGACATGAAACTTATGAACCCTCCGTAGAATTTTGAATTATTGCTCTCTACAATATTGGCAATCTCTGTCATTGAGTATTTTCTGGCGGGCGTTTCTATCGTTAGGATAGCTCCTGTTTCCGAAAACAACGGATAACGGGACAGGACCTGGAAAATGTCCTCACAGGTAATATATCCCAGATACTTTTCATTCTTGCTGATCACCGGGATCACATTGGATCCGAACGTATAGAACAGACGGATGCTGTCCATGATATTGTTGTCTTCCAGGATGGCAAACCGCTCGATCTGATGCTCAAGTTCTTTCAGCGTTCCCCCGTCTTCCTCATAAAGAAAGTCTTTGGCAAGAGCCCCATAAAAATGATGGGATTTTTTGATGAAAATATGGGAATATCCAAAATCCTCCAATATATTTCTGGCCGATTCAATGGAATCAGACAGGCTAAAACACGGAAAGTCTTTTGAGATATAGTCCTTGATAAACATTGTGCTAATTTATAAAAAATTAAATGAAACTTTTTCTGAAAACATGACTTTTTTTAAACCCGGACAAAAAAAGTGACTTTAAAATTTGTTTGTAAAGAAAAAAAAGGTACCTTTGTCGCCTTTCATTTTTACTTTTTATTAGATTTATTTCAAACTGCACTGTCTGTTAATGACATATGCAGTTTTTTTATTTTAAGGCTTTTGCAAATTCCCACATGACAATTCCGCCGCATACGCTTACATTCAGAGAATGCTTTGTACCAAGCTGTGGAATTTCCAGGAAAACATCAATATTGGGCAGAACTTCATCGCTGATTCCTTCTACTTCATTCCCTAAGATCAAAGCATATTTTTTTGATCTGTCAATCGTGAAATCAGTAATAAGCTGACTGTCGGTAGTTTGTTCAATTCCTATAATTTCGTAACCTTTGCTTTTCAGGTCTGCAATAGCATTGTTGGTTTCTTCTTCGTGGGCCCAGTCTACACTTTCCGTAGCGCCTAACGCTGCTTTGTGAATCTCCCGGTGAGGCGGTTGCGGGGTAATTCCGCAAAGGATTATTTTTTCGACCAGAAATGCGTCAGCTGTCCTGAAGGCAGCTCCCACATTATGCATGCTTCTGATATTGTCTAAAATGATGACTAATGGAATTTTTTCAACCTTCTTAAATGTTTCTACATCTATCCTGTTCAGTTCTTCCAGTTTTAGTTTCTGTACCAATTGTATTATTTTGTTGAGATTAATTTTCCGTCTTTGTAGACCTCTGTTTTTTCAATGCTTCCGTCTTCGCGGTAATGAATTCTGTTGCCATTCCATTTATCATTGACGAATTCTGTCTCACGCTGTATTTTACCTGATGGATAAAAGACTTTCCATTTTCCGGTAGCAATACCGTTTTCATAATAACCGATCTGTTTTATCGATTTCCCGTCTTCATGGAATAGCCTGGTCTCTCCGTGCAGTTTGGCAAATTTATAATGAGAAATTTCTTCCACTTTACCGGAAGGAGAATAAAAAGTGCCTGTAAAGCTATTGTCATAGATATTCTTTTCTCCGTTTGTGAAAACTTCCTTAGACGTCAGAACTCCATTTTTATCATAGTAGCTCCATTCCTTTACCTTGAAATCTTTTTTGTATTCTCCTTTTGCATTTACTTTTCCGTTTTCATGATAAAAGACCGCGTCACCTTCTTTTTTTCCTTTTTTCCATTCAACAACGTTTTTTACCTGCCCGTTGTCAAAAAACTCTTTACAGGATCCTTCCTGCAGTCCGTCTTTATATCCGCAGGGTTTCTGCGCCAGCACGAGGGACGAAGCAGAAAAAAATAATAGAAGAGCGTATTTCATAGCTATTTTTATTTCAAAAATAGTAAAATACTTATATTTGACTCAAAAATATACTATGAAAAAATTATTCACTTTATTCATACTGATATTGGCTTTTTTCTCTTCAAAGGCTCAGAACACGTATTATCCGCAGGCTTTTTTTGATAAAAAACTAGCCCGTGAAATGCTTGCATTCGGAAATTCCACAATTGAAGGGGTGGCTTCTACCAAACAAAAAAACAATTGGGGAATCAAGCCCTTGCTGGGACAGAAACATTATGCGGCTAAAGGAACTGTTGTTATGCTTTTTCCGGTAACTCCTTATTTTGAGGAATTTTACAACATGAGAAAAAAGTATGAAAACAAGAAAACGACGGTCTATATGTCTGAAGAAGCTTTTAAATACAGAATAGAAGCATTAACGGATGATCATGGCAGATTTAAATTTGAAAAATTAAAACCCGGGAAATATTATCTTGAAACGATTGTGAACTTTACTGCAACGGCAAGTTATCAGAAGCAGACAGGAACTTCAGATGCATATAACGGTTATGGGAACTATCTGTATTCTACACCGATATACAGTACATTTTTCTACGGATATGACGCTGCAAACCGGGAAAGTAAGTTTGTAGAAATCAAAGCAGACGGCGAATTAAAAGAAATCAACCTTTAAGAGGTTGATTTTTTATTTTCGGCTCATGATCTGATGCACATTTTTCTCAATATTCTGGGCTAATGTTTCCATTGGGATATCATTCTCATCATTATTGAAAGGATCTTCAATCTCTTCAGCAATAAGCTCAAGGCTCATCAGTACATAATATACAAAAACGGTAAGCGGGATCATAAAAAGCCCTATTGTAATGACATACGCAATGGGTAAAGCAAAAACATACAGAATAATGAACTTCTTGATAAAAGAAGAATAAGAATAGGGAATAGGAGTGTTTTTAATTCTTTCACATCCACCGCACACATCCAGGAATCCGGAAAGCTGGGTATCTAAATACAGCATTTCAATTTCTGAAATCTTACCTTCTTTTTTAAGCTGGTTTAGCTTATGGTTCAAAAGGATAATTATTTCACTCGGTCCGTGATTTTTCAGTGACTTTTCAATTTCAGAGTAATCTTCATCCAGAGCCAGCCTTGTTGATTCCTTGGAAAGGTGCTTGGCTAAAAAGTGCGGAAAAAACTTCAGATATCTTGCAATCTGTTCTGCATCCTGACGGCTGTCTCCAAGAATAGTATTGATCTTTATGGCAAAGTTTCTGGTATCGTTTACCAGTTTACCCCAAAGCTTCCTTCCTTCCCACCATCTGTCATATGCGGTATTGGTCCTGAAAACCAGGAGAAGTGAAAGCACAAAACCCAGTAAAGAATGGATCATTCCTACATTGCTTACCCCTGATTTTGAAGTAAGGTGAAGATATTCCACTTCTAAATACTGAATGCCCCATGAGTATAGCCCCACCAGAATCATGCTTGGAAAAAGAATTTTTAAGGTGTCGCTTTTGTGTAAGCTGAAAAGGATTCTAAGGAAATGTTTGGTATTGTAAACTCTCATAAATTCACTTAATATTACAAATATAATTTTTTTTTCGGTTAGTGTTGATTTATGGAAAACCGTAAAGCCTGTTATGACAAACTTCTTTATTTTGTTAAAAAAATAAAATGGGCTATTACAGAAAAGGACATTTCAAGAAAAATGGAACTTGGGTGAGCGGACATTATGTAAGTACTTTTGGCAGAAGAAAAAAGAGATCTAAAAATCCTCAAGGTTGTGCAGTGATTATCTTTGGGGGAATAATTTCAGTCTTGTTGTATGTATTAAACTGACTTTGATTGTCTGTAAAGCAAGATTTTGAAAAATACGAAAAAGATATAATCCCTGGTTTCTCTATTCTCTTCCCTAAGTCGTATAAAATTTTCGCAGGTTTCAAAAAAAGACTATTTTTATTTCGCCTTAAATACAAAATACATGATCCTCGAAAAAGTAGATGTTGTCAATGATATCAGTAAAGAAGACTTTCAGAAGAGTTATTTCAAAAAGCAGAAACCTCTTTTGATTAAGAATTTTGCAAGCCGCTGGGATGCTTTTGATAAATGGAATCTTGCTTATATCCGTGAAAAAGCTGGTGACCAGGAAGTTCCGCTGTATGATAATAAACCTGCTGATGCGGCAAAAAGCTCTGATGCTCCGGTAACGCACATGAAAATGAAGGATTATATTGATACGATAAAAAGCAGACCTTCGGACCTTCGGATCTTTTTCTATATCATTACAGACAGGCTTCCTGAGCTATTGAAAAATTTTACGTATCCGGACCTGGGAATGAAGTTCTTTAAAAGGCTTCCGACGTTATTCTTCGGGGGGAGCGAAGCTCATGTATTGATGCATTATGATGTAGACCTGGGCGACTTTATGCATATTCATTTTGAGGGAAAGAAAAGAATTCTGCTTTTTGACCAGAAGCAGTCTCCATTTTTATACAAAGTTCCGCTATCCGTTCATACCATCTACGATCTGGATTATGAAAATCCTGATTACGAAAAGTTTCCTGCCTTACAATATGCCAAAGGATACGAAATTTTCATGGAACATGGTGATGCGTTATTTATTCCGGGAGCTTTCTGGCATTTCAACCGGTATCTTGAACCTGGGTTTTCTCTGTCTTTAAGGGCTCTTCCGAATAAACCGAATGTTTTTGCCAATATGCTTTACCATGTTTTTATCATGAGATACACCGATAAGATTATGCGTAAACTGTTTAAAGCTAAGTGGGTGAATTATAAGCAGAAATGGGCGTATAAGAAAAGCACGGAGGCTTTGGAAAAGCATTTGAAAACGGGAAATGGATAAGCGGGAAGATCTGTATGCCTAAAGAAGATCTTAAACCCTATCTGTAATACTCGTTTTCGTCAAATAATGGTCAGAAGTCTGCGGTCAAATAGTACTTCCGGCTTCTTGCTACAGCCCTATTTATTAATTAACCCAAAGATGGTTGCATCTACAAATTTTCCTTTTTCGAAAAAGTAATCTCTAAGAGTGCCTTCTTTCTGGAAATTCAGGGAAGTTAGAAGCTTTTCAGAAGAAATATTGGCAGGATCAATAAAGGCATCTACACGGTGTAACCTCATCGTTTCAAACCCGAAAGTCAAAATAGGAAGGATGGCTTCTTTCATATAAGACTGCCGCCAGAAAAGAGGATTAAGTTCATATCCTATTTCTGCCTTGAAATGCTCACGATACCAGTTGTGATAGCCGCAGGTACCGATTACCTTTTTTTGAGACCTGAGCTCCAGAGCCCAGCGGAATCCTTTTCCTTTTTCAAACTGCCTATTGAAATGCTGGATGATGCGCTGTGCATCTTCCAATGTTTTGAAGGTTTCAAGGTCATAATATTCCATAACTTCATCCTGAGAAAAATACTCAAAAAGGTCTTCAGTATCGTTAAGGGTAAGCCTCCGCAATATAAGTCTTTCGGTCTCTAAAACAGGAAATTCCATGAATAATGTGATTTGATGGTGAAAATACGATTAATTACCGATAAAGAAAAGACCATTCAAAGATTATTCCCTAACCCTGAATTTATTTTTTTAAATTTGGGGCTCATTTTTTACTATGGCAAAATCGAAGAAGGAAACCCCATTAATGACGCAGTACAATACCATCAAGGGAAAATACCCTGATGCGCTTTTACTTTTCAGGGTAGGGGACTTTTATGAAACTTTTGGGCAGGATGCTGTAAAAACATCCCAGATCCTGGGTATTGTTCTTACCAAAAGAAATAACGGAGAGGGAAGTGTGGAACTGGCGGGTTTCCCCCATCATTCCATAGATTCTTACCTTCCGAAACTGGTAAGGGCAGGAATGAGAGTGGCGATCTGTGACCAGCTGGAAGATCCGAAAATGGTCAAAGGAATTGTAAAAAGAGGAGTGACGGAACTGGTGACTCCCGGAGTTACTTTCAATGACCAGGTATTGAATTCAAAAAAGAATAATTTCCTGCTTTCCTTACACAAAGAAAAAGAGAAATACGGGATAGCCTTAGTAGATATTTCCACAGGAGAGTTTCTGGTAAGTGAAGGAAATCTGGAAAAGCTGTTGCATATTGTGAATACTTTTGATCCTAGTGAGATCATTTTTCAGAGAAGTGTACAGATCCCGGAACAGTTTAAGAATAAAAATGCCTTTAAGCTGGAAGATTGGGCTTTTCAGTATAATTTTGCCTACGAAAAACTTACTAACCACTTTAAGACCAATTCATTAAAAGGATTTGGTGTTGAAAACCTTCCGTTAGCCATTACCGCAGCAGGAGCGATTTTTGCTTATCTGGTAGAAGATACGCATCATAATCTGCTTTCCCATATCACAAAGCTTCAGATCATTCCGCAGGAAGATTACCTGATGATGGATAATTTTACCTTAAGGAATCTGGAGATCGTTTATCCGAGCAATCCACAAGGAAAGTCATTACTGGATATTATAGATAAGACTTCTACGCCGATGGGAGGAAGATTGCTGAGAAGAAGGATCATCCTTCCTTTAAAATCTGTGGATGAAATTATGAGGAGACTTTCTCTGATTGATTTCTTAAATGAAAATGATAGCCTGAAATATGAGGTCTGTCAACTGCTGAAGTCTATTTCTGATCTTGACAGATTGATGGGGAAGCTGGCTGCAGAGAAAATTTCACCTAAAGAGCTTGGATATCTGCGCCAAAGCTTAATCAATATCCATAAGATCAAAGCCTTGTTATATCCTCATGCGGATGTGCTGGCATGGCTTGATCCTTTATTTGATCTGGAAGAACTTATTAAATTCCTTCAGAGTCATCTTAATGAAGAGCTTCCGGTAAGTATTGCCAAAGGAAATATCATTAAAGAAGGTGTTTCCGAAGAGCTGGACAGATTGAGAAATCTGCAGAGTAAAGGTCGTGGGTTCCTGGATGAGATGTGCCAGAGAGAAATTGAAAGAACAGGGATTACAAGCCTTAAAATTGATTTTAATAACGTTTTCGGGTATTATATCGAAGTCAGGAATACCCATAAAGATAAGGTCCCTGATGACTGGGTGAGAAAGCAAACTCTGGTGAATGCCGAAAGATACATTACTGAAGAATTGAAAGAATACGAAAACCAGATTCTGGGTGCTGAAGAAAAGATCGGCGTTCTGGAAACTTCACTTTACAGGAATGTATGTACAGAAACAATGGTCTATATCGATCAGATTCAGGGAAATTCGAATATCATTGCCCAGCTTGATGTAGCGGCCGGATTATCTGAGCTGGCTGTTTCTGAAAGCTATACCAAGCCTGTTTTGAACGATGGCTATGCGATTGATCTGAAAGAGGCAAGACACCCGATCATTGAGAATGCTCTGCCATTAGGAGAAAAGTATATTCCGAACGATATTTTTCTGGATAAAGACTCCCAGCAGATCATTATGGTTACAGGTCCCAACATGGCCGGTAAGTCGGCGATCCTGCGTCAGACAGCTATTGTCTGCCTGCTGGCTCAGATCGGAAGCTTTGTACCTGCCAAACATGCCGAGATCGGAATGCTGGATAAGATCTTTACAAGGGTAGGCGCTACGGATAATATTTCCGCAGGTGAATCTACATTCATGGTTGAGATGAACGAAGCGGCGAATATCCTGAATAATATTTCAGAGCGAAGCCTTATTTTACTTGATGAGATCGGTCGCGGAACTTCTACCTACGACGGAGTTTCTATTGCCTGGGCGATTGCGGAATATCTGCACCAGCATCCTACACAGGCTAAAACCTTGTTTGCAACCCATTATCATGAGCTGAACGAAATGACGGTGAATTTTGAAAGGGTGAAAAACTTCCACGTATCTATCCAGGAGAACAAAGGAAACATTATTTTCCTGAGAAAACTGGTTCCGGGGGGAAGTGAGCACAGCTTTGGTATTCATGTTGCAAAACTGGCCGGAATGCCTTCCAAAGTGGTGAACAGGGCCAATGAGATCCTTAAAACCCTTGAGGCAAGCAGAACGCAGGGAAGCGGAACCTCAGAAAGCATCAAAAGGGTAACTGAAGAAAATATGCAGCTTTCTTTCTTCCAGCTGGATGATCCTGTTCTGGAGAATATCCGTGAAGAACTGACAAAGATAGATATCAACACCCTGACACCGATTGAAGCTTTAATGAAGCTGAATGCTATAAAAAAAATGATTGGAGGATAATCCAATCATTTTTTATTGATAAGGTTAAATTCAGTTAGCAGCAATATCCGTTTTTACCTACCGGGCCAATGATCATAAAATGACTGCTCACGCCTTTAAGTTTGCATAGTCCTTCTTGGCAGTTGCCTGCACCTCCGTTAATCTCTTTTAATTCATTTTTAGTAAGTTTCCTTTTTTGAATGTTTGATTTTTTCATAATAATTTTAATTGGGTTGTAAGCTAATGTGTTTTTTGTTCGTACAAAATATTGACAAACAATCTATTGTGTTGTGTGAAATGTAGTTTCAAACTAATTCTAATGAATATTTTTTGTTTTTCTGGTGTACTTCAGGCATTAACAACAGTATCCGTTTTTTCCCACCGGGCCGATAACGTATTCATCTTCGCTGATCTTACAAAGCCCTTCCGGGCAGATGACAGGACCTGCGCCTCCGTTGATCTCTTTTAATTCATTTTTAGTGAGCTTTCTCTTTTGAATGTTTGACTTTTTCATAATGTTTGTAATTTGTTTTTTCGTTTAAAAATCTCTGATTAACAGCAATATTCTCCCTGGATACCTGGAACTCCGATTAATTCTTCGCCAGTCCATCGGTCAAAGCAGCTGAATACCACCGGGCAGACAGGCCCCGCACCACTGATCTTTTTCAATTCTTTCTTAGAAAGTTTCTTTTTCTGAATGTTTGTTTTTTTCATGATATTTTTAATTTGATGGTAAGCTAATTTACGTTTTATTCTAAATAATTCAACGGTTAGTGAAAGAAAATAATATATTAAATGGAATAATTAACAAAGTTTAACAGGTTGATAGTCATAGAGAAAGAAAGCAATCATTAATTTTGAATATGAAGAATTTGATAAAAATAGTAGTTTTGTTTCTGTTTTGTTCAGTGTTTAAGGCCCAGCAGACAGAGGTGAGTGTAATGAAATACGAAGATCTTGAAAAACGGATTCAGCAGGAAAAGGATAAAGTTCTTGTAGTCAACTTCTGGGCAACAACCTGTGCACCCTGTGTGAAGGAGCTTCCTCACTTTATGGAGGTCAATAATAAGCACAGGGATAATCCAAAGCTTAAAATGCTTCTGGTTTCACTGGACAGGCTGGTAGATAAAGAAAGAGTCCTGAAGTTTATTAAAAATAAAAACCTTACTGCTGAGGTCATATTGCTGGATGATATTAAAAGAATGAATACCTGGATCCCAAGATTCGAGAAAAGCTGGGATGGGAATATTCCGGTAACGCTGTTCTATAAGAACGGAGAGAAGGTCCATTTCAACGATGGGGAAATGAGTAAGGAAGAACTTGAAAAAACAATTACAGAAAATCTACAATAAAATAATCTATTATGAAAAATCTGAAAATTTTAATGACAGTATGTATCGCCGGATTGGGGCTGCTAAGCTTTACAACGGCCGGTCCTGATAAGAATAAGGAGCAGAAAGAACATGCTTCTGCGGCAAAAGGCTATGAAGTGGGGGATGAAGCTATTGATTTTAAGCTTAAAAATATTGACGGTACAATGGTTTCTTTAAGCGATTTTAAAAGTGCAAAAGGATTTATTGTGATATTTACCTGCAATCACTGCCCGTATGCAAAGAAATATGAAGACCGCATCATTGAGCTTGATAAAAAATACAAAGACCAGGGCTATCCGGTGATCGCCATCAATCCGAATGATCCCAATGTACAGCCAGAGGATGGCTATCAGCAGATGATCGACAGAGCCAAGCAGAAAGGATTTACGTTTCCGTATCTGGTAGATGAGGGACAGAAGATCTATCCGCAGTATGGCGCTACAAAAACACCTCATGTTTTTGTGCTGCAGAAAGAGAACGGGAAGAATATTGTAAAATACATTGGGGCCATTGACAACAATTACGACAATCCTAAAGATGTATCGGAATATTACGCTCAGGATGCTGTAAATGCACTGATAAAAGGAGAGCCTGTGAAAATGACAAAAACCGTAGCTATCGGATGTACGATCAAAGTAAAGAAATAATATATTTTGTCTTACATTTGGAATAATAATAAGATCGGTATTCCTGGAATGCCGATTTTTTATGCCCTAAAAAACATGAAATTAAAATTCAGCCTGAAATATTTCCTTCTGACCGTTTTTATTTTTCTGGTGGAAGTTTTAATCGCTACCCAACTGAAAGATATTTTCTTTGTAAGAGCCTATCTCGGTGATGTCATTGTGGTGATGCTTCTTTATACTTTTGCAAAAAGCTTTGTCAAAGTAAATGAGCAGAAACTGATTGCGGGAATTTTAATTTTTTCCTTTCTTGTAGAGTTTGCCCAGTATTTTAATATTGCGGAAAAACTAGGCTTCCGTCCTGGAAGCCTGATGTATATTGTGATCGGAAATTCTTTCTCCTGGATTGATATTCTGTGCTATACCATAGGCTGCCTGCTGCTCTACCTTTTTGTAAGAATGACAAAAGATGAAGCTTTAACATCAGCTTCCAATCCCTAGTCCCAGAAGCCTAAACCTGCTATCTACCAAAACTATCATACTTATCCTCAGCATATTTGGTGAACCGGTTCAGCAGGGCCACATTTTCTTTTTCCACGGGAGAAAGCTCATGATCTACGTTGTTGGAAACAGGAATATACCAGTCCGTCTGCTCAAAGAAGCTTCTGTAGGTTTCTTTTTTAAAGGAATAGCCATGTCTTGCGAATACAGAATTTTTGATGATCTCAAGATCCAGCTTTCTTAAATTTTTAAGATCTTTCTCTGTCAGTTTCTGCTTGGATGCGTTAAGCTTAAACACAGCGTCAGAGGCGATTCTGTTTTTGGATGTTGTATAGCTTTCCGTTTTTCCGGTTTCCTCATCGGTATATTTCTCGACAAATTCTTTAGGATTTGACCAGTCCACAAGGTCGGAATTCTTATCCAGCATGAAATTAGGATTGTAGACAAATTCTTTCTTCGTTAATCTAAGGGTTTTTAAAGGCGATTTTACTGCTGATTTGTCGAATGCATTCCACTTTCCGGTTAAGCTGTCACCATTCAGCTTTACTTCGAATCTGCCGTCTGTTTTGTCATTGCCGGGTTCATCCAGGATAAAAGATTTTGAAGCTTCATTGAAAACGCCCCTGAATGGTCTTTGATTCCCATTGACGATGCTTTGCCCATATACGCTGTCCTTTGTAATTCTGTTGATCTTCAAAGAAATTTTCTTGTAAATATCAACGTCGTATTCCGAGCCGTCCATTTCGTCAACTGTCTTTTCCATTCCGGCGAAATCACCAGTGTAAATCCCATAATATTCTTTATGGATCTCGGGAATGGCCATAGAATCTTTTTTTGCCGTTAGTGAATCTTTTCCGGATTCGTTGGTCTTTCCGTCTTTTTTACAGCTTATCAAAGAAACTGCAAGTAAAGAAATAAGGGTGTAATTTAAAATTTTCATATCTGTTTTTTTGTAATTAAATATTCAATTAAAAGGATATTGGGAACCCATCCCAGCCATGCAATGATCTGATAGACATCCATAGGATTGGGATGAAATAAATATACAATAATAACTTTCCACATCCGAAGGGTAATGGCCGATAATGTCAATGCAAAGCTCCGCCACATCCATTGCCTATGTTCTTTAAATTTTTTCTGTCTGGCGAGCCGGTATGCCTTAAAGGTAGAAAACCACCATAAAATGTCCAGAATAACGAATGAGATTTTTGAGAAGAGACCTCCGTTTGCAAAGATTCCCATATAAAATCCTGAGGGAGCCGCGAAAAGCAGGATGAGGAAGATATAGACCTTTCCCATATTCCGGTGAAAGTTTTTTACTCCAAAATTTTTCCTGAGAATTGCCAGAAAACCTGAAAGAAGGACAAAAATACTGGTATAAACATGGGTATAGAAAAAGCTGAGATATTCCGGTCTTTGCTGTACTTCTGTCTGCTTGATCATCAAAAAGCTGACATTAGGATCCAAAGGAATATATTCCAGCGTGATTTTCAGCATGAGCCAAAAGAAATATCCAAACCCCAGAATCAAAAGGATCTTAAAGAAAACTGAAATATTTCTTTTGACTGAAAGCATTTAATTATTCAAAATTAATGATAAAGGGAAGGCTGTACTGGATCACAATAGGAGCTCCGTTGTATTCTCCGGGGGTCCATTTGGTTTTCATGGACCTCATTACCCTTTCAACTTCTTTATTGGCTGTTTCGTTGTTCCCGGTTACAGAGATCTGTTCTATTTCACCCTGGGTATTGACTGAGAACTTTGCATTGGAATGTACTTTTCCGGCACCTCCTTTGATCCGTTTGGTATCTATCTTTTTAGCAACCTCTTTCATAAATACATTGATTCCACCGGGATATTCTGCCTGCTTACGCTGCTCTGGAATATTGCTGCCTGGAGCCTGAGAAGGAGGGTTCTCAGCTTTCTGTGTCTGAGAAAATACCGTAACAAATCCCAATAGCAAAATGAACATTAGTATCTTTTTCATAAATTTTGTTTTACGATTATTCTTATAAGCTGTTGAGGTCCTGGGCAATAAGCCATCCCTCACTCCAGCATGCCTGAAAGTTAAAGCCTCCCGTTACCGCATCTATATTTAATACTTCACCCGCAATATAAAAATTGGGAAGAAGTTTTGAAGACATGTTTTTAAAGTTAATTTCCTTTAAATCAACACCTCCGGCTGTTACAAACTCATCTTTAAAAGTAGATTTTCCGGTTACCTGGAACTTTTTCCGACAAAGATTTTCCAGTATCTTCTGCATTTCCTTTCCGGAAATATTAGCAACCTGCTTGTTGAGGTCAATTTTAGAAATATCTAAAATTTTCTGCCAGAATCTGTTGGTAATATCAAAAATCTTTGACTGTCCGATGGTCTTTTTAGGATTGCTTTGTTTGAAATGATGAAAAATTTCTTCCGCCTCATTCATTTCTATGGAAACAAAATTAACTTCAATTTCAAAGTTATATTTAAGTTTTGCCAGGCTTATGGCTTCCCATGCGGAAATTTTCAGCACAGCAGGTCCGGAAAGTCCCCAGTGCGTAATCAGCAAAGGTCCGCTTTCTTCAGTTTTAAGCTTTGGAATTGAAATTCCGGCATTTTCAAAGCTCGTTCCCGGAAGATCTTTCAGCAATTCATCTTTAATATTGAAAGTAAAAAGGGAAGGAACCAGATCTACAATCTTATGACCCAGATTTTCAACAATTTTCAACGATTTTGGAGAACTTCCGGTAGTATATACAATATAATCGGCCTCAAAATCTCCCGAATTGGTTTTTACGATATATTTTTCATCCTGCTTTTCGATCTCTTTTACCGCGCATTTGGTTTTTACAGAGACTTTTTTCTTTTGGATTTCATTCAGAAAAGTATTGATGATGGTCTGGGAAGAATTGCTTTCCGGAAAGGTCCTGTTATCGTTTTCTATTTTCAGGGGAACATCTCGCTGATCAAACCATTCCATCGTGTCACCGGGCTGGAATTTGGTGAAAACACTCAATAATTCCTTGTTCCCGCGGGGATAGAACTGTACGAGCTCTTTTGGGTCAAAACAGGCGTGTGTTACATTACAGCGTCCGCCTCCGGAAATTTTTACTTTCTGAAGGACATCCGAGTTCTGCTCTAAAATCGTAATATTATATTTCTTTTCGTCAAGGTTGGACGCGCAGAAAAAGCCAGCAGCGCCACCTCCGATAATGATGATCTGTTTCATGTATATGTAATCCTATGCTGAAGATTATTTTTTCAAAAGTACAATTTTTATAAACCATCTTATTTGAGTATTTTTGAAGATTATAATTTTAATTATACCAAAAACGATTTTCAAATGATTTTCTACCATAAATTTGAAGTACGATGGAGCGATCTTGATGCCAATAAGCACTTAGCCAATTCATCCTATGTACAGTATTGCGCACAAGCCAGAATGGCCTTTATGACCAAAGAGAAAATGGGGGTAACCCAGCTGAGCAGATGGGGTATTGGTCCTGTGATCCTGCACGAAAGATATTCTTTCTTTAAGGAGATCTATGCAGATCAGACCGTAATCGTAAGCGTGGAAATAGACGGATGTTCAGAAGACTCTTCTATCTACCGTTTTGTGCATAAATTCTATACACCGGACGGAATGCACTGTGCAACTGCTGAAGCTACCGGAGTATGGATCGATATGATGCTTAGAAAAATGACCACTCCACCGGATGATGTAGTGGAAGCAATGAATAAATATAAAAGCCCGGAAACAGTGGTATTGTCAAAAGAAGATTTTAAAAAATTTCCTTTTCACCCGCACAATATTGATCCGGCAGAATTTACAAAATAATTCAAAGTTTAAAGTTTGGAGTTTAGGAATGAGCTTACATCATTAATACTTTTTACATTGAATAATTAATACATAAAAAATTATGTTTGAAGATAAATCACCGGAACTTACACCCATTTCAAAACTGGGAGAGTTTGGTCTTATTAAACACCTGACGGAACACTTTCCTTTATCCAATGAATCTTCGGAGCTTGGAGTCGGAGATGATGCGGCGGTTATTAATCCCGGCAATAAAAAAGTAGTCCTTACGACAGATGTCCTGGCAGAAGGAGTACACTTTAATCTGGGCTATGTTCCTTTAAAGCATTTAGGGTATAAAGCTGTAGTGGTAAACCTCAGCGATATTGCGGCAATGAATGCGGTTCCTACACAAATCCTGGTTTCTCTGGCGGTTTCCAACCGTTTTCCGGTAGAAGCATTGGAAGAGATCTATGCAGGAATACAGGCTGCATGTGCAAGATATAAAGTTGACCTTATCGGAGGTGATACAACCAGCTCCAATTCAGGATTAGTGATGAGCATTACGGCTGTAGGAATTGAAGCAGATGAAAATATTGTGAAGAGAAGCGGTGCAAAACCTAATGATCTTCTTGTGGTAACAGGAGATTTGGGCGGAGCGTACATGGGGCTGCAGGTTCTGGAAAGAGAACATGCCGTTTACCTTGCCGATCCTAATATGCAGCCGGAAATGGAAGGCTATGATTATATCCTGGAGAGACAGCTGAAGCCTGAAGCAAGAACAGACGTTAAAAATATCTTAGAAGAGCTGGATATCAAACCTACTTCCATGATCGATATTTCAGATGGTTTAGCTTCTGAGATTCTTCATCTTTCCGATCATTCGAATGTTGGTTTCAGGCTGTATGAAGAAAAAGTCCCGATAGACAGTCTCACGATCTCTACAGCGGATGAAATGAACCTGAATCCTGTAATGGCGGCGTTAAGTGGAGGAGAGGATTATGAATTGCTTTTCACGATTTCGCCCAACGATTTTGATAAAATTAAAAACCATCCTGACTTTACCATAATAGGACATGCTGTTGAAAAAGAAGATGGAAACTTTATGGTAGCAAGAGGGTCCAACCAGCTGATTGCCCTTACGGCACAGGGATGGGATGCCTTCCTGGGTAGCCAGAATGGATAAATTATATTTAATTTTGAATATTGTAGAAAACCGCAGCACTTTTTTTGCTGTGGTTTTTGTTTATTACCTGTTGAACCCATAATGTAAACCGATGAATCCATTAGAAAAAGAGATCCCTGTCCACCATCTGACCTCCGAAGAGTTTCAGCTAAGTACTTTGGAAACCGGACATCCGGAGAATTTTAACGATGTTCACCGGCATAATTTTTTTGAAATCATCTGGTTTAATGAGGTCCATAAAAACAGCAAATTGGAACTGGATTTCGAAAGCCATATCCTGAATCATGATCAGATATGCATTATCGCTCCGGGACAGGTATTCAATATGAAGCTTCAGGGAGAAAAGGGATATGTGTTGGCTATAAGCCGGGAAATTTTTAAAGAAGCCTGTGATATAGAGCTGATCCTCACAGGAGGAACGATTCCTTTTTCTTTAGACCCTGAAAATATAAAAATCTGCAATACACTGATGTCATTGATGGAGCAGGAATATCATGGTGCTTCAAGAGTTGAATTGCTAAAAACCTATCTGAGAGCATTTTGTATTATCATCACAGAACAGATCAGTCTTCAGGATCCTTTGCTCAAAGACAGACAGCGGATCCAGGAGCTCATCAAGCTGATCGAAGAAAACTACACTATTCATAATGAAACGGGTTTCTATGCCGGCAGGCTTAAGATAAGTCCACATCACCTGAATGATATTGTCCGCCTGTCAAGAGGAACGACTGTGAAAAAGATGATTGCTCAGCGTCTGATCCTGGAAGCCAAAAGAGAGCTTAGCTTTGGAGCGTTGACGGTGAAAGAAATTGGCTTTAAATTAGGGTTCGCAGATGCTTCTTACTTTTCACGATTTTTCAAAAAACATACCGGACAACGGCCGGAAGAGTTTAAGGGCAGAAAAGTCTGATCCTCAGAAAGTTCCTTTTATTTTGATTTGAAATGAATATTTTAAGCAGGATTGCTGAAGTGTGATCCTCACTTTGTGCTGGTCTTTCTTCAGTTCTTGTCTTGAGAGCTCTTAGTTTTTAAAGCAACTTTGCTGATTGAAAAACAGCCTGTGAAGGCTTATGACTATTTATGAAGAATTTGAATATTGTAGTGTTTATTTTAGCACTGCTCAACACGTTGGAATCCCTGAGTATAGACCTTTATCTTCCTGCTTTCCCAAGTATGGCAGAAATTTTTAAAACCGATATCGGCCATATCCAGATATCCATTTCGGTGTTCTTTGCCGGATTTGCTTTCGGGCAGCTGCTATGGGGTCCTTTATCAGATAAAAAGGGGCGTAAGCCTATGCTGTATTGCGGATTGTTGCTCTTTATTATTGGCACCACGGCTATTTATTTTACATCAGATATTTATGTTTTATGGGCCATGCGCTTTTTACAGGCTTTCGGAGGAAGTGCAGGAATTGTTATAGGAAGAGCGATTATTATTGATCTTTATGATAAGCAAAAGTCCGTAGCGATTTTCTCCCAACAATCTCAGATCAGTGGTATAGCTCCGATCGTTGCTCCGTTGCTGGGAAGTGTATTTCTCAAGTATTGGGGCTGGAACAGTTCGTTTGCATTCTTGTGTATCATGGGGTTGATAACATTCTTTATGGTGTATAAATATGTTCCGGAGACCAATACAAAGATCAATCTTCCCGATGAACCGATAGATGAAAAAGGATTAAAAGAACAGCTTAAAATGATTATTTCCAATAGGGATTTTATCAACAGTACTATGGTCGGCAGCATAGCTTTTGCTTCTCTGATTATCTATATCTCAAATGCTCCGTTTTTATTTATGGAGCTGCATGGATTCTCGAGTGGTGTTTTCAGCTTTATATTTGCTTTTAATTCGTTGGCGCTGATAATAGCGGCCTATATCACTCCCAGACTGATCAAAAGAATAAGTAATTCAGATCTTTTATTCATTGCTACGATTGTTCTATTGGTTGTGTGTGCCCTTCATATTCTGATCGCTGCTGAAAATTTTTCTGTAGCCTTAGAAATTGCGATGCTCTATCTGTCATTAATGGCGATCGGTATTTTGTTTCCTATTACATCCGCTCATGCCTTATCCCCGTTTAAAGAGGGACGAGGTACAGCTGCTGCATTGCTTGGATTTATGCAGTTGATGGTTACCTTTCTGATGTCCGGGCTGATTGGTCTACTGGAAGCAGATTCAATAATCCCGATGGTGGTAGCACGTGCCGGAATGGCATTGATCGCAGTATGGTTTGGTTATCGGATTTTTAAGACTCAAAAGGGCACATTTAAAGGTCAACATCCCATAGATGCAAAATAGCAGTCATATTTTTACAGGAGCCTGCTTTTGGATGAAAAATAAAAATCGGAAGGAGATTCTCCTTCCGATACTTTGTTGTTTAATAAGGCTGCTCTTCACAGATAACCGGTGGAAAACATCCCCCTCCACCGGGGTTTCCACCACCACCTACAGCAATGCACTGTCCGGGACTTCCATCCTCATACATCTCACATGCTTTTCCAAAAGCGCACTGGCAGTCATTCTGGCAATTATAGAAGTCTCCTCCCATATGGCAAGTGTCTATTCCGTTACCGTGAATCTGTGATAAGTCCTTTCTCAAAAGTTTTTTCATTTTTTTCATAATAAAACGGGTGTTAATAATTAATGATTTAGTATGTATTATTGTAAATATAATGAAAAAAGTAAGAAGTTTGTATAGTAACTCGTTGTAATTGAATGAGAAATGGATTTTTATATCTGGAAAAAACAAAACCCACTGCCGTTTCAGTGGGTTTATTGTATACTATTTTTTTAATACTAATTGTAAAGGAACCGAAACCGTAGAAGATACCGGCTTTCCGTTGCTTTCCGCAGGTTTCCATTTGCCTTTTTCTTTGATCCGATAAAAAGCAGCCTGGATAAACGCATTTACGTCTTCATTATTCCCTTTGACATTAGCGTCTAATGCATTTCCTTTAGAATCTACAATAAAGCTTAAGGTAGCTTTATAGGTATCTGAAGAGTAATCTAAGAAATCGAGATCAACAGCTTCGTACAGCATTTTAAGAAAAGATACCCTTCCTGCTTCATATTCTGCTTCTTTGCTTACTTTGGCTTTTACAGGCGGGTCGCCGGCTATTGCTTTTTTTTCTTCTTCAGAAATTTTTTCCAGGGCATCTTTATAGGCTGTTATTTTCTCCTCGGTAAGAAGCCACTCCCGCTTAGTCCTTAAATCATTAGGCTTAGGATATTTGTTATACAGAGCCTTTTTCTTTCTTTCATACCGTGAATCCGCTCTCTGGAATTCAGAGACCTGGGCATTCCCGAACATAAAAGTGAACATAAAAGCTAATGCCAAGAGTTTCTTCATTATTAAGCTTTTACAATATTAATGATTACCTCAGTTGCTTTTTCCATGCTTTCCAAAGCGACATATTCGTAAGGTCCGTGGAAGTTGATTCCTCCTGCAAAAATATTCGGACAAGGAAGTCCCATATATGATAGCTGTGCGCCGTCTGTTCCTCCTCTGATCGCTTTGATCTTAGGCTCAATACCTGCTTCGGTCATTGCTTTTGCGGCAAGATCCACGATGTGCATTTTACCTTCAAACTGCTGCTTCATGTTTCTGTATTGCTCCTTGATCTCTACTTCTGCCGTTCCTTCACCATGTTTTTGATTGAACTCAGCAACTTTTTCTTCTAAGAATTTCTTTCTTGTTTCAAATTTATCAGCGTCGTGATCACGGATGATATATTGAAGTTTAGCTTCAGAGATATCAGCCGTAATATCCATTAGATGGTAGAACCCATCAAAGCCTTTTGTCGTTGCAGGTGTTTCATTGGAAGGGAGCATTTGGGCAAACTCTGCTGCTAAAAGAGCTGCATTGATCATTTTCCCGTAAGCATAGCCGGGATGCACGCTCAATCCGTGGATCTTTACCACAGCACCTGCGGCATTGAAGTTTTCATACTCCAGTTCCCCTACTTCACCACCGTCCATTGTGTATGCCCATTCAGCCCCGAATTTGGCAACGTCGAATTTATGAGCTCCTCTTCCGATCTCTTCATCCGGAGTAAATCCTACAGCAATTCTGCCGTGTTTGATCTCAGGATGAGCGATAAGATATTCAGCAGCGGTTACAATTTCTGCGCAGCCTGCTTTATCATCAGCGCCAAGAAGTGTGTTTCCGTCAGTGGTAATTAAGGTCTGACCTATATATTTTTTTAAGCTTTCAAATTTTGAAGGAGACAAAGTGAATCCTGTAGCCTGGTTCAGCAAAAGATCATTTCCGTCATAATTTTCCCAGACCTGAGGCTTTACATTCTCTCCACTGAAATCAGGTGAAGTATCATAATGTGAAATGAATCCGATCGTAGGCCTGTCATCATTTTCCAGGTTAGAAGGAACATATCCCATAATATAGCCGTGCTCATCAATTGAAACATCTTCCAAACCGATCGTTTTCAGTTCTTCCGTAATGTAGTTGGCAATATCCCACTGTCTGTCAGTAGAAGGTGTTGTATCGCTTTCAGCATCACTGGTTGAATATATTTTTACATAACTAAGGAAACGGTTCAGTAATTTTTCTTTCCACAATGGGTTGAATTCTATTGTACTCATCAGATTGATCATAAATTTTAACAAAGTTAGCAAATTTGATGCTCAGAATACGTTATTTGCGACTGAATATCAATTATCGAAATTATAAATCGGATATAAATCTTTGAAAATCAAAATAATGTTAGATTTGTATGTGCAGTATACTAAATTATTTAGTTTTATTATATTTGAGAAAATCAAAAGTAAAAATGTTTCTTACCGAATGTCCTAGAGATGCCATGCAGGGTTGGGGAGAGTTTATCCCTACCGAAAAAAAAATAGATTATATCAACTCCCTGATGGATGTTGGCTTTGATGTATTGGATTGTCTGAGCTTTGTTTCTCCTAAAGCAATTCCGCAGATGGCTGATTCTGATGAGGTTGCTGAAAATATTGATAAATCTCGTTCCGGGACCAAAGTTTCCGCTATTATCGGAAACTACAGAGGAGCTGAAAAAGCATTGAAGCATCAGTCTGTGGATATTCTGGGCTTTCCTTTTTCTATTTCTGAAACATTCCAGCACAGAAATACCAATAAGAGCCAGGAAGAAGCTTTTGAGGAAATCATTAAGATGCTTGAACTGGCAAAAAGCGAAGGGAAGCAGCTGAATATCTACTTCTCCATGGCTTTTGGAAACCCGTATGGTGAAATGTGGAAATGGGAAGATGTAGACCATTGGGCACAACGTTTTTCAGAAATAGGAGTGAAAGACATCCTGCTTTCTGATACAACCGGTGTGGCAACTCCTGAAACGATCGCTCTTTTATTTGAAAAAATTCCTGCTAAATATCCGGAAATTAACTTTGGAGGGCATTTTCACAACCGTTATGAAGATTCTTACTCAAAATTAAAAGCTGCTTATGACAAAGGTTGCAGAAGATTTGACAGTGCTATCAAAGGAATTGGCGGATGTCCTATGGCGAAAGACGATCTTGTGGGAAATATGCCTACAGAACAGGTGATCAACTTTATGAGCGTTGAAAAAGTGGAACATAAGCTGAATCTGCTGAATTTTGAAAGCTCTTACAATAAAGCAAAGGATATTTTTCATTTTTAAAGCGAATCATTCTCTCGCGGACTTTGCAAATTTCACACATAGAAAAAAGATCTGCACAATCAGCTGAATCCGCGAGAAATAAAAAATATCAATCGGAGCGGGCTTTAGCCCGCTTTACTATATTGAAAATCAATTGGCTAATGCCAAAACCTAATAAAAAATTTAATTCCAAAATCAACAAGATGTCTCCAATAATCTCACCATCCGAATTAAAAAGTCTTCCCACTGAAAACCTCATCATTCTTGATGCCAGAACCGGAAAAGATGCAAAGCAGATCTATCTGGAAAAACATATCAAAGGGGCAAGATTTATCGATCTGGATAATGATCTGGCTCAGGTTGGTGAAGATGCCGCTTTTGGAGGAAGACATCCGCTTCCGGCTATAGAAAAGTTTGCGGAAACACTTTCATTCCTTGGTATTTCTGAAGGCTCCCATATCGTCGTTTATGATGATAAAAACGGATCAAATGCAGCCGCAAGAGCATGGTGGATGCTGAAAGCTTTCGGACTGAAGGTACAGGTTCTTGATGGAGGAATACAGGCAGCAGAGAAAAATGGAGTGGAATTTTCGTCAGGGGAAGAAACATTTGATAAATCATTGTTGATTAAAAAAGAAAGCTGGTCTCTGCCGGTTTCAAGCCTTGAAGAGGTTGAAAATGAGCTGAAAAACAATTCTTCTGCTGTAATTGATGTGAGAGACGCCTATCGATACAGAGGAGAGTCTGAACCGATCGATCTGGTTGCCGGACATATTCCCGGAGCGATCAATATTCCTTTTTCTGAAAATCTTGATGAAAACGGAAATTTCCTGAAGCCAGATGTTTTAAAGGAAAAGTATATGAAGTTGCTGGAAGGAAAGCCGGAACATTTGATTATTCACTGTGGTTCAGGTGTTACTGCATGTCATACGATTTTAGCACTGGTTCATGCGGGGTTGAATGTACCTGACCTGTATGTAGGCTCCTGGAGTGAATGGAGCAGGAGGGAAGGTAAAGAAATTGCAAAAGATATTTAAAAAACAAAAACCCTGGAAATAGAATATTCCAGGGTTTTATATTTTTAGTGCTCATTAAAGCATTCCCAGCTCAAACTTTGCTTCTTCGCTCATCATATCCTTATTCCAGCTCGGTTCGAAAGTAAGTTCTAAATCAACACTTTTTACATGCTCTACTTCAGCTACCTTGTCTTTTACCTCTTGTGGAAGAGTTTCTGCAACAGGGCAATTGGGAGTAGTGAGTGTCATTATAATTTTTACGTCAGCGTCATCGGAGATCTGTACATCATAAACCAGCCCCAATTCGTAGATGTCTACCGGAATTTCAGGGTCGTACACGGTTTTCAGTACTCTGATGATTTCCTCACCAATGTCAGCAATTTGATCGTCTGTAAATTTCATTTTTTAATCTAGATTGATATTCCTTTTCAACAAATCTTCCTGACGCATGCGCCGGAAAATATTTGCCAAAGTTAAGACATCTTTTTCACAATACTCAACAATTCGCTGCAAGTCTTTTTCTATGTAGTAAATTGATGAAACCATTGAGCCGTCAATATCATCCTTTGGAGTAGGAATACCAAAGACATGAGCAAGCAGCTCCAGCGATACAAAACTTTTATAATCCCCAAATTTCCATAGCTCCATCGTATCTAAATGGGGAATTTCCCAGGGCTTTTTCCCGAACATCTGAAAAGGAGCCGGTGGCTGCATTCCATTGATAAGGTAGCGTCTGGCAATCCACGGGAAATCAAATTCTTTTCCGTTGTGGGCGCAGAGAATTACGTTATTCAGCCTCGGGCTGTTGAAGATCGTTCCAAACTCCTGAAGCATTTTTTTCTCATCATGTCCGGAAAAGCTTTTTATTTTCAGCATTTCGTTCTTTTCTACCATTCCGATGGTGATGCAGATGATTTTTCCAAACTCGGCCATAATGCCGGCCCTGTCATAAAATTCTTCTGCAGAAACATCTTCTTTTCTCTGGAACCTTGTTTTTTTATCCCAGAGGTACTGGTCTGTTTCAGACAGATCATCCCAGGATGCTGCCTGAGGAACCGTTTCAATATCAAGAAATAAAACCCTTTCTAATGGTACGTTCTGTATCATAATGTGTTTTTTTGTTTGCTTATCCTACCTGCATCCCGTTTTTTGCAGGTAATGAAGGCGTTAAAAGAGTAACATCTTTTTTATCTTCCCCATATAATCCTAAGACAAGGCATTCGCTGAAGAAATTGGCAATCTGTTTTTTAGGAAAATTAACTACTGCCAGGATCTGCTTTCCCACCAATTCTTCTTTCTGATAAAGGGAGGTGATCTGTGCAGATGATTTTCTTATTCCAAGGTCTCCGAAATCTATTTCCAGCTGGTAAGAAGGGTTTTTTGCCTTTTCAAAATCATTCACGGAAATTATGGTTCCGCACCGGATGTCTATTTTTTCAAAATCTGCCCAAGTAATGTCTGGTTTTACGGTCATGGTAATTCGTTGATTAAATGTTCTACTTCTGTTTTCTGTTCTGCATATTTTTGTTGTAATTCTGAACCTTCACCCATTCTCTTATAATATTCCAAAACTTTCTCTCCGAAGAACTTTTTATGAAAATCTGAAACCTCCGGAACCTGTGGGAATACTTTATGGAAAAGCATCTCATAATATGCCTGGAACTCTCTTTCATTTTTGTCTTCAATAACCTGTCCGGGAGCTTTTTGTCTTACATGAAGCATCTCGTGGGCAATCATATTCAGGACAAGGTTCAGATCAAAATCAAATAAATTTCTTGGGATCATTACGGTCTGCGGTCCTCCCAGCTTTCCTTCCGCAGTAAGCAGCATCGAAGTAGGAGACAGCTCCTCCCTGAATCCAAATCCCGCGAAGTTCTCATGTTCCAGATTAAAGGAATGGATCAGATATTTCGCTGCATCCAAAATCTGGTTGTGTTCCTTATAAGCCTCAAGGTGCAGGTTGACCTGTTCGAAATTCATTCTGAATATGTTTTATAACAAATGTATTAAAATATTGAGAATACAAAGAATGTTTGTATCAAAGGTTGGAGATGTAAAAAATCAAAAAAAATTTTATACGTCAAGTTCTGTCGCTTCGGCGATGGATATTTGCTTCAGAAAAACATAGGAAATGAAACTGGACTTAAAAACACAAGGTGGAGATCTTTTGCCGGAAACCACCTAAAAAAATAAGGCTAAAACCTGAAGGATTTCTATTAAAAAGAGCCTTCAACTTCTAACCTATTTTAACCTATACAAAATTACACAAAATGAATAACATGGAAAACAATACTACAGGAGAGCCTGTAGAAAATACACCATCACAAACCCTTTTCAGATTTGTAAGCCTTAGAAGTCCACAATTATCTGATGATACAAAAAAAGATAAAAGGTTTATTACAATCCCGGAAGAATTAAAAAATGACAATGCATTTTATGTTCCGGTAGTCAATGGAACAGGGTCTAAACAAAAATTGTTGCAGACTTGTGCAGCTAATTATGCTAGCAGTATAGATTGTATTTCGACGGATTTTAACAGCCAGAATAGTCTGGAGGAGTTCAAAATAACATATAATCTTTACTACGCATTTGGAAACTGGCTGGCAAAAAATAAAAATACATGTACTTATGAAGAGGTTATAGCTAAAAGGACTGAATTAATTGATCCACAGGCAACCCCCGTAGGCCCTCGTCTGATTGATTTATGGAATAATCTGATTTATCAGGTTGTGACTC
The DNA here is from genome assembly GCF_058245615.1 of Chryseobacterium sp. UF-290. Lineage (NCBI taxonomy): Bacteria > Pseudomonadati > Bacteroidota > Flavobacteriia > Flavobacteriales > Weeksellaceae > Chryseobacterium > Chryseobacterium sp. UF-290. The sequence continues at coordinate 140,260 of NZ_JBSICB010000007.1, read as the reverse complement.
AAAAGGATTTCTATGTCAAAGAAGTGGTTATGCAACAGCTGTTGGTACAGCATATTCTTTCTGCCTCTAGCGAAGAGGAAATAAAAACCAGCCTGGGAGCCAGAATAGTTCTTCCCAAAGAGCTGATGATGGATGAAGAGCCACTTCCAACATCATCAGTTGCTTCAAGAATGACAGCAGAAGGTCCTAAGGAAACGTTTCCTACAGAGGAAATGAAAAAGCAACAGCTTATTTCCTCAGCTAAAATGAAGCTGCAGCGATATGAAGCTTTAAAGAAAAATCTTTCTGCCATCGAAAGGTTATATAAGTCAGAATATCAGACTGCCTATAAAGAACAGGAAGAATCTTACCAAAGGGAAGTCGCTCCGATCATTGAACAATACAAGAGAGAGTTAGCCGAAAGCAGGGATAAATATTGTGAGATAAGAACCCCTGAAGTAAAATACGATCCGGCAGATCCATGCCAACAGATTCCGGCAATTCCGGAACCGGTATTACCTAAATTTGATTTCCAGTTCAGACCTGAAATAGAAGCGGAAGAACTATTGGGAAAATTAAAATCAGAGAATGTTGATGCGTTATTTGATGTTCTTGGTTATGATTTTCAGGCTGATCAGGACAAAGAACGTGCTACAGCGTCAGATATTTCTGATCTTGAGGATCTGTTGGAAGGTAGAAATACTTTTGTTGAGATCAGTTCTTTGGTTACGGATGCTGTTGAAAGAGCCCATAATGTTATTGTTGAAAATACAGCAACAGATAATGAAGCATATGCCAGTATCGGAGGTGTTTTGGTTCCTTTGACCAGATGGGTTGCCGTACCTTTTACCTATCAGCTTTGTCCAAAGGAAGTATATAAAACATATAACCTTAATTTATCTTTAAATGTCCCTGATTCATCGTGGGATGTCATTAATGTATCATATACCTTATATTACAATTCCGGTGGATCTTTCATGGGAACCTCCTTTGCAAAAGCCAGATCGGGAAACACTATTTTCCTGAATGATTTATTAGATAATGGTGTTGAGTATTCTCAATTTGAAAATTCTTCATTTGAGATCAACATTGAATTTTCCAATGGACAAATGGCTCGCTTTATGACCCGAGGTCTTACGGTAAGAAGCTGTATATCAGATAAATTCTTACTTGAGATGGAAGAACAGGAACCTCCTGTAGATGATGAGGATGAAAATACATTTATCCCTTCAGGGTTTGGATTTAAGCAAATTGGTATTGCCGATTATTTGAAAGTGGAGCAAACTACACATGCCTACGTGGAAGGAGAAGTAGCTCACATTGAAAACATCATGGCAAGAGAATACCGTGAAAAATCTACCCGTAGATTAAGGAGAAGTGAGAATACTACGACCCAATCGTCCGATACTGAGAGAGAGCAGCTTTCTGATACTACTACAGCTACCCGTTTTGAAATGCAGAATGAAATTGCGAAAATGATGCAGGAAGCTTCAGACAGTAATACTCAATTTGGAGTAAGCGCCAATTATAATGGAGGCAAATATAATATCAATACAAGCCTGGGGTTGGGTAATGCGCATCACAGTTCTAAAGATGAGAGTACAAGACAGGCTGTCTCACAGGCTCAGGATATCACGTCAAGAGCTATGGACAGAATTGTAACCAAAGTACATGAAGAGAGAATTGAGAAAATTATTGAAGAATTTGAAGAAAATAATTCTCATGGCCTGGACAACAGAAAAGGAGATAAGCATGTGGTAGGAGTTTACAGATGGGTGGATAAGCTGATGAAAAATCAGATCTACAACTATGGTAAACGTATGATGTTTGAATTTATGGTTCCGGAACCTGCGAAGTTACATTTGCTAGCAGCTGCAAAAAGCAAACTGATAAAACCCGAGGATCCAAGAACTTCCGAAGTGATGCCAATGAAAGATTTCAGTGCACTTGCGAATGAAGCGACTTTGAAATATTGGATCAGTAAATACAATGTGGATATTGAAGAATTTCCTAAAGACAGCATTAAGGTAACCAAAGGCTTTGCATACGGTAAAGATAAAGCTCCGGATGTAGGTAATACTACTCAGGGAAGCACAAGTGCTGTTGGTTTGCAGGACGTTGTAAAAATTCCGGAAGGATATATCAGTACTTACTACAATATAAGTGGTGGTGGAAAAGAATATATAACTTCATTATTGAATATTAATATTGCTGATCTGCGTGTCGTTGCTGGCTCTAATCAGACAGGTTTTAGTAAGTATGGAGATTTCATTGGGTATACCGGCGATGTGGCGGTCAGCATTTCAACAGACAGATTTTTTTCTTTTGAAACTTCACTTTCTATCACATGTGTATTGACTCAAGAAGCTAAAAAACAATGGCAGCTAAAGGCTTTCAGAGCTATTATTGAAGCTTATGAAGTGGCCTTAATAGAATATAATAACGCTGTTTCTGTAGAAGAAAATAACGCTGTAGCCATCAAGGATTCCAATCCGAACTTCTACAGACAGATTGAAAATACAATTCTTCGAAAAAACTGTATTTCCTATATGGCAGACAGAGTGTCGGATTCTATTCACGGTTATGGATTATCTGGTTTGACTCAGGGAAGTTCATTTACGGATTATGAAACCAACCTTTCTAAGAATCTGGATAAATATACTGCTTTTGTCAAATTCATGGAGCAGGCATTTGAATGGGAAAATCTTTCCTATTATCTGTACCCTTATTACTGGGGTAACAAACAAAACTGGCTGGATTTATACAGGGCGGAAAATACGGATCCTGTATTCAAAGCGTTCCTGCAAAGTGGTATGGCAAGGGTAATTGTTACGGTACGCCCTGGTTTTGAAGATGCTGTGCAGTTTTATCTGGCAACCGGTAAGATCTGGAATGGAGGAGAAGTTCCTGTAATTGGTGATGAACTTTACCTGTCGATCATAGATGAAATGAAGGAGCCAAAAGGAAAAAAACAAGGAAAGGCATGGATCACCAGACTTCCTACTACCCTAAATATTCTTCAGGCAGAAAGTATCGGCTTGAAAGTCGCTCACGCATTGCCATTCACTAAAGAAAATCCGGATGACTTTGAAGTGCCTTCGGAAGTCATTACTGAAGATAGGTTCAATTTTAAGAATAATGACCACCTTCTTGGAAATCAGTCAGATACTGAATCAGACAGAGTTATTTCAGGTGATTGGATATAAATTAAAATTATTAATAAAAAAACATAATAATATGTCAATTATAGGAAAAATTATACGTGTAAATGAATTGCCGCCGGTCGGAGAAAGAGAAACCAATGTGATTTACCAGGTTGCGAGCCCCGGATCACCCATATACACAGATTATGCTGTTGATGAAAATGGCGACCTGAAAACTCATGCTGTCGTAGATGGAACGGTTCCCCTGGAATTGGCTGATAATCATATCAGTATTACAGATGCTGATCTTTTATCGGAGGGAATAGCAAGCCAGGCTCAGTATAATATCAGCACAAGAGAAAAACTGGAAAAGAAGTTGGACGCTCCATTTACGGAAGGTAATGCTCAGGATTATCCCAAAATTGTAGGTATGGATGATAATGGCAACGTAGCAAGGCTGCCAGCCGGCGATTTAGGAAAAAATATTGCCAACTCATTTCTTACTTCTGTAGCCGGAGCGGGGCTGAAATTAGGTGCTAACTGGACGCTGGATACCTCAGGTCTTTATTATTCGATCACAGGATTGAGCGATGTATCTAATGATGCTACTTTTAGCACTTTTTTATCTCAGAATCCTTCCGGACGCTTAGGAAAAACAAATGGAAAACAGCCTTTTTTAAGTTTGCCAACCACTCTTTCCGAAGCTGAAAAAACGGCATGGAAAACGGCAATGAACGGAGGCTGGACTACAAATACCATGAGTGTGGCCGTTATTACTCCTCCTGTTGTGGATAAACAAAATAAAAACTATTGGATAAGCTTAAGAGGGGCTAACCTTAATCTTCCGCCAACATCTTTTTCCGTAGATATCATGGATGAAAGCGGGCTTACAAAATTAGCGGGTGTTCCTAACTCACAGGTACAACTATATACCAATGGGTTAGATCTGACATTCTATTATAATTTTAAGGACCTACCCATAGGGCAATATAAAATAAGGTTATGGAACGGAGTCGCTTACTATGTAACATCCCTTACGGTTTCAGTAGTACAGAATTTACAGATTGTAGATGTATCTGCTTTAACGTGGAATAAAAAGATTTATAATGATGCATCCAATCCCGATACGTTTGGTAATGGAGGATCTGCTATTTATCAAAGCAATTCTGCTGTAAAAGCTTACAGTTCGGATGATCCTACTATTGTAGCCGCATTGAAGTCTTCAAAGCTTAACAATGCGGGAGAAAATTTTTATCTGGAATTTTCAGTTAATTATCAGCATGCAGCTAATATGACTTCAAGAACACAATATGTAGGCTTAATGAATAGCGCATCGAACGTGGAATTATTAGACCAGACGATTACCCGGTTGAAGACAGTGGGGATCACTGGAAATAGTGCGGGATACAGGACTCATTATCTGAATAATGCCGTAGTAGGTCCTGTTGGTGCCGGAACGACAGGAACCAATGAAACAGCCAATGTTATTATTGTTAAAAATGGAACCTCCATGACCGTTTCTATGACCGTAAGGGGAACTACATCATTAGCTATTATTTCTGTTCCTGATATTGAATACAGCTTGAATATGGCCGTCAACAATATGGGAGGGAATGCAACGACCTCATTGAATATTATCAATTTATACAAATTTTAAAAACAACAATTATGAACGAACATTTAATCATACCGGAAAACATTAAAGAAGTCCTTAATAATATCGGAAATATCTCATTAAGCTTGGCAGAATTGCCATTACAGGCACATCCGAAGCTTCCGCAATTTCAAAGAAGTATCCGTGTATTGGATATTGACGCCAAATCTGAACAGCAGTTTATCTATTTCAGATATAAGCAGATACTTAAGGATACGGAAACTGGTGAAGAACTCAATATTTCCCTGCCAGCTCCGGATTGGGTGATCTATAAGGAAACATGGAGCTATCTCCGTGATCATTACAACAATCTTGTCGAACTTCCTTTAACTGAACCTAACGCTGAAATGACTACCGATAAAGTGAAAGTTCCAAGTTATCAGTATATGCTCTGGCTGTTGAAAAATAATAAAGTAGGCTTTACAGAATTGTTAATGTCTTATCTTGATGATTTTGTGAAACTCTATAAAGAGCAGCTGGACAGGCTTTCCTAAACATTCTTAATTTACGGCAGAGCCTAAAAACTCTGCCTTTTTCACCTTAAAAAATCACAAAATGAGTTTAGAAATTTTAAACAGTCCTTTATTAAGGAATGACATAAATCCCTTTCCGGGATATGATAACCCTAATCTTTCCGGCTCAACCTTTCCCGTTCAGAAATCACCTTTGGAGTTTAAACAAAAAACGTCAAGACAAATTGCTGATACAGATTATGGAGGGAAACCGATATTGAATGGAAAAGGGTTCCAGGTGTATTCAGATGACCCGGTATTTGGAGGAAATATTGAAGAAATCGTTGTCTATAAAAGCAGATTCAGCCAGATAATAGCGGGAATTGATGTCGTGCTTTTTGCCAGCAGAAATGGGGCGTTTCTTCTTCAGCGTTATATGGAGGTGCTTCCGGACAGTAATGAATTGATCCTTTTTTTAGAAATTAACGATCGTTATAATCATAATACAGTAATGCGTGCTGTAGCAGGGGCGGGGCTTGCCGATAAAAAAAGATTACCTTTTGCAGATATTCTCAGTTTTACCAGGAAGCATGAGGTAAGTGTTCCTCCGAAGGACCTCAAAAACCTTATCGAAAAAGGGGTATATAGAAACAAAGAAAATTTTATAAGCTGGTTTCTGGGGTTAAAAGATGCTAGTGTTGGAAGAATTTTTAGCTTTTTTAAACAGAAAACGCTTGAAGGAGCTGCTAATTTCTTCATAAAAGGAATCTCAGAAAATATTACCAGACTGAGGGTTTCGGAAAACGGGTGGAACCCCTATCCAAAAGAAGGAGAGTATGAGCCGGCTTTTATTCCGGAAGTCCTTTATAAAGAAATTAAAGGATTTTATGAGCATGAGGCATCTAAAAATCCTTATGAAAATCTGGATGGGCAAAAGAAAATAATTTCCAGGATCATAAAGTCCTTTTTTGAAAAAATAAATGAAGCGAAAACGGATTTTAAAAATCTGCTGAATAGTGCCGAGAATTTCTTTCCTGATTTTATATATAAGAAAATGAGCAGGTCGCTAAATCTGTTTTTTAATCAGATCGACAAACTGGAAAAGTTTCTGGCAGACCCGCTTACCGGGATGCAGCATATTATTTACAAAAACTATCAGATTGCTAATGCTTTTCTTTGTGGTGTTTATAATAGTCTGGTAGATATTATTGCCGGAATTTTCTCCATCATTGGCTTTATCTTTAAAGCAGTAGCCACAATGGACAAAGTGAATGACAGAAAAGTTGAATATGGTGAAATGTTCCTGGAGCTGACGGAAGATCTGATGGAGGGGCTTTTAACCTTTGATTATGTCGGCTTCTTTCGCCAGTGTATTACTTTTCAGATAAAAACAATTATCCGTCTGGTAGAATGGGTGGAAGAAAAACTTCCTCAGATTACGCTGGAAAAAGCAGCTTATTATTACGGCTATATCATTGGGATTATCATCGATATTATTATAGAAACCCTTCTTACTGGTGGAACTGCCGCCGTAGCCAAGCTTGCTAAATCAATAGAAAGCTTTATGCTGAACCCTCTGGAAAAGATTTCCAAAGCTATTACGAAAGCTGAGAATGCCTTGACCAGAATCATCGAGTTTATTCAAATGCTTCTGCGCGAATTTAAAAAAGGATCGAAAGAAATTTTTTCTAAATTAGGGAAAGTTTTAGATGAAGTTTTTGGATTTGGAGAAGAAGTTGCTGATCACGGTTTGACTCCTGCAGAGAAAAGAGTGAAGGATAAGCAGAAGAGGATTCAGGAGAAAATAGAAAGGAAACATGACCCGGTAAAAAGAAAAAGGATAAAACAACATGAAGACTTTATCAAAAAATGGTCTGGAAAATCAATAAAATCACTTACTAAAACTGAAATTGCAAATGCTTTGAAGGGCTTTACTGAGCAAGGAAATAGGATTGCAAAATTAATAGAAGATAGTAAAATAGTGATTCGTATTCTTGATGATGATGATTATATCAAGATGTGTATGGAAGTATATGGTGATACTTTAGACATTGCTCAAAATACACATGCCTTTGCTGATGGTACAGAAATGTTTTTTAAAGCATCAAGAAAACCAGATGTTTTTTTAAGTGAGATTATTCATGAAGGAACCCATGCTAAAGAAGCATTGGAAATTAAAAATTTACTTGATTTGGGTAAGACAGATGAAGAAATTAGGAGAGTCTATGGAAATAACAGGTCTTTTGAAAAACGAGCCTTTTTTCATGAACATGCATGGCAGGAAGCTACCGGAATGGACAAAGATTTTGATACAATAGAAGAATTGTTAAATAATATCTTTACAAACTATGATGAATATTAAATTTTTTTACAATGAAAGCAATAATAAAAGACTTACTCACTGAATTAACTTTAAGAAGTGATAAAGATCAAAAAGACAGATTATTTTATCAAGCTAAAGAAAAACTTGGAATAAGTGACTCAGTTTCGTTAACAAACTGGCTTATGCATTGGCATAAAAAAATAAAGAGAGGATTTCCTTTTGAAGAATTTCAAAAGGATTATTTTGAACCTTCAGACGTTTTGCTGCCAAAATATAAAATTTTATTTGAGAATTGCTTAGAGCTTTATGAGCTTTATGAGCTTAAAAATGATAGAATATATTTCAACACTACTTTGACAGATCAAGAGAAACAAGAGATTCTAGATTATGTAGATGAGAATTATAAGATTATCCGACATAGTTATGGTAGGAAATCATAATATTTACCACTTCCTAGGAGACGGTTGTTTTTTTCTAAATTAGAAAAAGTTTTAGATGAAGTTTTTGGATTTGGAGAAGAAGTTGCTGATCACGGTTTGACTCCTGCAGAGAAAAGGGTGAAAGATAAACAGAAGAGGATTCAGGAGAAGATAAATAAAAAAGGGAAAAAGGAAACTTTTGATTGGGCTCAGTTGACAGATGATTTAGGAGGGAAACTTTTAACAAAACAAGAAATTGAGAAAATAAGACAATTGCTTAAAGATAAAGGTATATACTTAATTGTTGAAGATGATACAGCAAAAATAAAATCTCTATTTAAACCGGCAGATGGTTTTAATAGTGCAGATGAATTATTTAGTTTTCTTCGAGAAAGAGAAATTACTGGTGGAGCTTTTGATGTTGAAAATATGCAATTAATATTAACATTAAACCCAAGTGAGCTTACGTCTTTCCATGAGTTAATGCATGTAAAACATTATGAAGAAGTCGGTAGAGAAGTATATCTTAAACTAAATAAATTGGAGAGAGAAATGTATGTTTGGGAGCAGGTTTATAAAAACAAAGATAAATGGACTAATGACGAATTACAAGTTTCTCTTGAATACATCAATGGGATACGAGTCGATGAATTTGGTCAAAAGCCAATAATAATTAATTAAATATGGTACATACAGAAGAACAAATCTTGAAAAAGGCAAGACTTATATTAAAAGATTTAGATGGTAAATATTATAATGATTCATGTATAAATAAAATTTCTTTTAATAGAGAAAAAGAAGTGTCAAGACCTGAACGAAAAGTAATAGCCGCATGGACAATATCAGTCAAAGCTATATTTGATAATCTTGATTTTTTAACTATTTCAGATGAAACAGGAGAACCATTATACTATCAAAACTTCAATTATTCTATAGTTGAAATAAAAAAGGATGAAAATGGAAAATATTATAGAGTAAAAAAAGAAATTTAAACCTTCACTGCTTCTAAGGAAGCGGTTGTTTTTTTCTAAATTAGAAAAAGTTTTAGATGAAGTTTTTGGATTTGGAGAAGAAGTTGCTGATCACGGTTTAATTTGGACATTCTATATCAAGAGGCAGAAGTTACAAGTAAAGAGCAAATCCTAAATATAATTTTCTCATATTATTGAATTTAGCTTGCATTTAAAGAGTGTTGATAAGGTAGAGGAAGGAGGTCATAAACTATATATGAACAAAGGATGCTTACTACAGAGGAAAAGTTTCAGCTAAGGGCCTTAAAAAATAAATAAAAAGAAATGTATGATAAAGCTTGGGAACAAATGTTACAATAAAAACTATGGAAAGAAAATTTTATATCTGTGGAAATAGACCTGTTATTGTCGAGATCCATCAAACGTATGATAACTATCTCACATTTAATTGGGAAACTAAAAAGTTTGAAGAGAACTTCCAATATTCTCATCAAATAAGTTATGATCCAGAAGGTAATATGGAAGAAGTTACAGAACAGGGGTTTAATGCTTGTTTGGAAGAAATTGAAAAAGAAAGTAAAGTATCCTTATAACGAGCTGGTATGATAAGGATTATGATTTATAAAAATGGAATTTCACTACTTAATGCAGGTTTTTCAGAAGATTATGAAGGATTTAAGAAATTACATGGTTATTATTCTGTAATTGGTTTGATGATGAAACTTTTGGAAGACCAAGCCGATTTGTTACAGAAAATAAAGCAGCAACAAGATTTTGTTTTAAGCAAAGAGGAAAAAGATACTATTGCAAAAAAAATGGAAGAATATATAGAAAAAGATATTCTAAATTTTGTTGAAGCACAAGACTTGGAAAACTATAAAAACGTTTATTACAAAAATAAACTGTACAAAATGCCTTTTAAACGTAGTGAGTTAAGTTTAGAGAGAAAATTATTAAAAGCAATATCATTATATGATAAGTTTAATGATATTGATAACTCTAGTGTTGTAGAGTTCAAGTTTAATTAGTTGATTCTTAAAATGCTTATAAATAAGCTATTGAAGGTTATAACTAAAAGTTCCAGAAGAATTTAATGATGTAAATAACCACTTGATCAAAGGCGGTTTTTGAATTTTACATAAAAGAATATAGAAAAAATTATTCTTAAAAGATATCCCGCCTTCAAGGCGGGATATTTATTGAAACTAAAAAATACATTAAGGATGCTCATTTCTCGCTCTGATAACCAGATTAACCAGGTCAGAACCTCCACTTGCAAAATTATCGCTTGGATTATGAGCGCTTTGGGTAGCTACAGCATATGGAGCACCGTCCCAGTATCCCCAGAAGGGACCTCCGCTTTGTCCTGGCCATATATCTGCTTTGTGGCTCATGCTTTCATTATCATCGGCACTCCAGAAATCACCGTCCAGAGCGATTCCGGTTTGGTAAGTGGGTCTTTGGGTTCCTGTAAGATCTCCGGGATACCCTGCGTGGGTCCAGTAAGCGCCGCCGTCCCAAGAATCGGAATATGATTTTGCGCCTAGCCAGCCTGTACTGTTTCCTATGGGTCTGTCCAAGACAATAACTACATAATCATATTGTATTTCTGTAGAGTCAATGGTGGGACCTGCTACTTTATACTTATAATAAGTCAGTGTGCCCCATGCGGTTCCGTAAGGAGCACTGCCGTTATAGTACATAGGGGTAAATTTCAGCCATCCGGTTGTATTATTAGGCTTCCAGTCTACTATATGGGAGCAGGTAAGAAGATGTCTTGGTCCGATCATGACACCGCTTCCTGTGCCTAAAGAACTTTCCACTCTGCCGACACATCGCCATGGGTAAGCGGTAGAATTATATACCTTTCTCTGGTCGGCCCCGAATATGGTTCTTGCATTTTCTGATGTCAGGAAAGAGTCCCTGTCGATGAATTTAGGTTTACGGTCTTTTTTAGGCTCCAGTTTAGGCTGATATTCAAAATCAGCGTGGGTAGGATAAAAATGATCGGTTTCAAGAGAATGTCTCTCTGATGTTTTTTCATCCATAGGCATTCCTATTGTTTTCATTCCTTTAGGGAACGTTCTTCCGTTAATGGTTTCCATAACAGGTGTCTGGCTGAACAGTTTTTCAATAGTAGCCGTTTTTTCAGTTGATTTTGCTTTAACAGTTTTAAGTCTTGAAACTTCTTCTGTTGTCATTGGGTTGTTGTTTTCGATTTTAGACATGATTATTAAGTTTAATCTGTTGATTCCTACTCTTTGGATGGCTTTTCGGATTCCGCCGGTGATGGTTATTAATTAGGTAAATATTTTTTGAGAAAATTCTGTTCTGATGCTTTCTGTCTGATTGATTTGAGCGGCTCCCATAGCTGCTAATGCGATGGCGACTTGCTTGTCCAGCGTTTTTCTAACGATATTACCATTGGTGGCACGTAGTATTTTACAGAAATGATAAGTAAAGTATCCTCTTATCTGTCCACTGAAATTTCCCTCCATGGATACCTGGTTGTCTTTGGCTGCGGCCCATAAAGTATGATTCATTCCGGTAACAGGTACCAGGGCTTTGGTAAGGACAGTTGTTTTTTTTGCATTTTTGGAAGGTTCCATTTCGCTGGCATAGGTCAGGTAAAATTCATCCTCGAGCATGGGCGGAATAAAACGGGCGGTTTCATTAAGAAAATCCGCTTCCAGTCCCAGGTCCATTTTTCGGGTTCCTGTTCCTGAATAGCAGCAGTCAAAGATGACTTCCATATTGACTCCGGTTTTTAGCTTACTGAGGATGGTTTTAAAATCATCATCCCGAATTACGCCTGCGCTTGCATAATTATGCGGGCAAATAGCCTCGTCCAGGCCGTCTATTTCCAGATCTGATCCGATATTGGCCACCCTGGTTCCGTGTCCTGAATAATAAAAAACCAGGGAATCACTTTTTACACTTGTATTGACCATCGACTTCAGATAGTTTAATATATTGGCTTTTGTTGCATTTTGGTTGGTCAGAATTTTAATTTTTGCAGGACTAAAACCACAGATTACCAAAGTGTTTGCTATATCCCGTGCGTCATTTACACAGCCATTGAGATCTGGTCCTCCGTATCCGATGGGTGCATAATCATTGATTCCTACGATGAGTGCTTTTTTCATTGTATTAGTTTTAAGATAATCCCTACTCTGTTTCGGCTTTTCGGGTTCGGCCTCTATGTTTTTCTATGACAAAACTCCGTCATTCTATAAGACGAAAACAGAGGATAACACCGCATTTTGAAAAAGGAAAACCCCTTTTTAAGAAAGCTGAACATTAAAAATTAGGCTACCCGGTATGAGAATGGAAGTCAATAAAAAATCCGGCAGCTGAAAGCTGCCGGATGGGTAAGTAGATGTAAAGATCTCTATTTAGTAGATAAGAAATCAGAAAAAAGTGGAGTTTCAAAGAAAATCAGCACAGATCATGTTTTAAAGCAAATAGTACCAGGCCCGCCCTGTTCTTTATATCCAGTTTGATGAAAACGGAATCTCTGTAACCGTCAATTGTTTTGGGGCTAAGGCACATTTTGTCGGCTATTTCTTTATAGGTAAGCTCGCTGCATGCCCATTTTATAAACTCCTTTTCTCTGTCTTTCAGCTCAGAAAGCAGAGAGGCGCTTTTGATTTCTTCTGTTTTTACTTTCAATAATTTCTGGGCCACAAAATCAGTATAAAAGCTACCTTTCTCAAATACGGTGTCTATGGCCTGAAAGAGGATGGAAGGCTGCATATCTTTCAGCAAATATCCTTTAGCTCCTGCCTTTAGCATTTTGATGAGTATTTTTTCATCATCATCCATCGTCAATGCGATGACTTTGATATCGGGATAATGTTCACTGAGCCACTCTGTGGTTTCTATACCATTTTTATAAGGCATATTAACGTCCATCAATACAACTGCTGGCAATTCGGAAGCCTTTTCTATACCTGCAATAAAATCTTCTCCATTAGGATGATTCATAATTACTTTATATTGAGGATTTTCTGTAATCATATTTTCCAGTGCTTTGGAAATTAATGTATGATCATCAACGATAGCTATGGGAATAGTTTTCATGGTGCATGTTTGTAATAAGTTATTAGAGTTTGTGTTCCTTTGTTCAGCTCTGACTGTATTGACAGTTCCGCATGAATCAGCTTGGCTCTCAGTTCCATATTTTTCAATCCTGAACCGTCCTGAATATCGTTTGTATTAAAGCCTTTTCCGTTGTCGGAAATATTGATGCGCAATATTCTGCAGTCGTCTTCCAGTCGTATGGAAACATTTTTGGCTTTGGAATGTTTCAGGATGTTGTTTATGCTTTCCTGGATAATCCTGAAGAGGATCAAACCATGTTTAGGGGAAATATCAATATCCTGCTTTTGAGTGATGAACTCTATTTTCAGTAATTTCAATTTCTGTATCCTGTGGACTTCTCTTTCTATGGATTCTGCCAGTCCGAAATGAATGATCTGTTCGGTAATCAGTGTTTTGGAAAGGTTTCTTATATCCTGTATACATTCGCCCAATAGCTCATTCAGCTCGTTCAGTTCTTCTTTTTCTGCATTTTTCAGCTTGGTAATCAGCTGGTTTTGCCGTAGCCGGACAACAGAAAGTTTTTGTCCCAGATCATCATGAAGTTCCTGCCCGATATAATTGAGTGTCTGTTCCTTTATTTCCACTTGTGAAGTGGCCAGCTCCTTTTCAAAACGCAGATCTTTTTCTTTTTGCTCGATCAGCAGGGTTGTTTTTTTCTTGATGAAAACCACATAGATGAAGATCATTGTCAAAACAATGATGAATAAAGTAATTGTAAAGATGATAACTAAATTATTCTCTTCCATATATGGTGGTATTTATTTGATTCTGTCCTGCTTATTCCAAATAAGACCTAATATAAGTATGCTGTTGCTGATCAGATTCAGCATAAATAAAATGAAGAAGTAAATGCTCTCTGAAACAGTAGCCCTGAAAAAGAGAATCGGTATGCTTCCGATAAAAAAGATCATTAAAGCGACTGATATCCAGAATGGCAAATAATTGTTAAGATCCAATATTTTATCCGAATTAAAAGTCTGATACAGAAACAGGATAATTGAAAACAACAACAAAAGAATATCCACATAAAGCATATTAAAAGAAAAATGATGGAGCAGATCATCTTCTTTGTAAAACATTACAGCAATATTGAGGATAAAAAGAGCCAGGATGATAAGCTGTAATTTTTTGAGCAACGGGATATACAGTAACTGATAATAATAAAGTAAATACAAAAAAAATACAATCATTAAAAAGCCGATCACATAAAAAATATCCGTAGGAAGGCTCGTCATTTTATAGTAGAAATAGCAGAAAATATCGATCAGGGAAAACAGCAGATATCCTATGATAAAAAATAAATTTTCCTTTCCGGTTTTTCTGTATTTTATGATCATTAAAGCCATCACTATGACAGATATGCCCATAGATATTTGTTTCCCTGTTTCAATATTCCAGTTCATAGTCTTGTTTTTTATTGCATTCCTGCTGCCGAAGCTTTTGGTGGAGGTGCCAGATTGGTCATATTCATAGGCTCTATAGTTTGTACATCTGTATTTTCATCCGGTGTTACCGTTCTGGACATTACTTTTACATTGTCTTTTTTCTTTTTTTGCGAAGTAGGCACTAAAAATATTGTCTGATAGCCTGCATATTCCGGTTTTGCCATCTTGTTTCTGGGATGATTTGCAGGATATTTTCCCATATAGATTCTGATTCCTACATTTTTTAAATGCTGTTTTTTGGCGTTTTCTTTTACATACTTAATATATCCTTCCATCTCATCCAGTGAAAACCAGTACCATCTTGAATCAGGTTCACCGTTCCTGTATTTGGTGAGAATCATGTTATTGGTTCTGGAATATTCATCATAAAGGACCCGGGCTTCAGGATAGCTGATCAGTTTCTTTTTATAACTGTCATTGACGGGTTCTCTGGGAGGTTCGGAGCAACGGGTGCAGCTGAGCAAACAAAAAGCTAAAATAAATGCTGCACAAAGCGGACTTAAAATTTTAGTTAAAAAGGAAGTTTTCATTTTTATGGTTTTTAATTTTATTCAACAAAATTAGTTAATGAGTCAACTATAAAAAAGGGTGAAAACACTGTTTTTATGCTTTATTAAATTTACGACTTTTTGATATTCAGATGAATATGAATTATCGTGTATAAGAATTATTTGCATTGTATCCCATAAAACAAGAAAATCTGTGTCTCTGCTTATTGATAGGATCTTCCGAAATTTATCTTACATTATTCGAAACAGAAGCATGAAAATCACAATAGAAGAAAATAATTCCGATGAATGTTTAGCTGAAATTGAAAACCGTCTGAAGGAACAGGATTATTTATGTGGTACAACCTTTTGTAACTGAAATTAAAAACGGAGAATGGTCATTCCTGTTTTTCAATGGAAAGTATAGCGATCAACCATGAGTTGCAGGGAAATTGATATCAGGCATTAATGATCTTGATTTCCTGATAAAAACTTCATAAAAAAACAGAACCGGAGGGCAATACCGGCTCTGTTAAACAAGATTAAGTGTAAAATTTAGCCTTTAAAGGCAAAAAAGGATAATTCAAATGTGTGCAGATTTTTATTGACTCTTAATCTATGTTTAGAGGAATTGATAGTAATGGTATTTTATTTTTGTAAGCCATGATGGCTGTTTTGCTTCGGTGAAAAATAGATTCCACAAGATTATATTTATAAGGGACCATTGTCAGGAGATCCGGATTGGTAAACCTGATTTCCTCTTCGATAGCCTTGATGACCTCGATAGACTGAATCATTTTGAAGCTGTATTTAATATCATTCAGGTCATAGCCGGAATTCAGATCAATATCATGAATAACTGCTGTAAAATCTTCCAGGCTTTCACTTACGTTGAAGACCTCAATCTCAGAATTAAATTCATTGATGAAATAATAGATATCATTCATTGCCGACCAGGTCATGCTTTTATGAGTATCGTAGGCAAACAGAACTTTTCTGATGCCTGTGTATTCTATGTGTGCAGGAACAATGAATATCGGTTTTTTGATTCTGTGGATAGCCTTCGTTACACTATTGCCTAAAAGTTTTTGCTCAAGGGTCTTTTCTGCCATTCCCATCACAATGAAGTCACATCCGTGGATCTGTATACATTTTTCAAGCTCTTCAATAAAATTACCGGAAGCAAGGTGATGACCCGTTTCTATGGTATACAATGCCGTAAGCTCAGCCGCTTTGTCGGCCATCTTCTTCTGATTTTTAAGCGTCTGATCATAGAAGAAATCTGCGGAAACCTGGGCATTCAAAGCATGAATAGAGACCGTTTGCAGGGTAAATAGTATGATTCTGTATGTATTCTCTTTGGCCATAGATGCGGCATAATGAGTGGCGTTTTCAGCTTCCCTGGAAAAATCTGTGCAGACAATTATTGTTTTCATTGTTCCGAATTTGATAGTGCAAAACTATGATAGTGTACCGTAATCATATGGTAAAAATCAGGTGACATTGCATAAAATGATGATGAAATGTATTTTTCAGGAGATGAACCGTTACCTTCCATTTTAACTCTTCTATTTTACGGTTCAGGTACCGTTTTGGCGGTCTCGTCTGAAATAGGGCAGACGCATACAAAATCTATTTCTATATTTACAATCACAAAGTCCCGGGTTATGAACAGGATTTCTACAATCAGGAAAAATAGAGTGCAATACAAAAAGATTCTTTCAGCAGTGAAAACAAGGCTGGCCATCTGGGCGGTAGCCGTCATTACTTTTTACGGATTTTCCTACCTTATTGATCCTTTTGACCCTGTCTGGCAGGGATATTTAAAGAAGCCGCTGCAAATGATCATTGAAGATGCTTTGTGGGTACTTCTCTTTTCTGTAATTATTTCAGAGGTCAGTATCGTTATTGACCTGACTCTTAATAAGCTGTTGCCATGGAGAAACAGAACTATAAAAAGATTGCTCATTCAGGGATTTCTTCAGATTGTAGGGAGTGTTCTGATCGTTATTATTATCAATGCTATTGTTGGCTGTACTTCAGATAATTTACCAGAAATGGATCCCCGTAAAGAATATACTTTCTTGGGACAATGGATTGCAACGAACATTGTTATATCGCTTATTATCAGTGCGTTTAATACGGTGGATTATTTACTTGAAAACTGGAAAAAAACAGCAGTGGAAGCAGCCCAGCATAAATTGAGGGCTTCCAAACATAAGCAGGCTGCTATGGCGGCGGAGCTTCAGGCGCTCAAGCTCCAGATAGACCCGCACTTTATCTTTAATAACCTCAGTGTGCTGTCTGAACTTATTCTGGAAGATCAGCAGCTGGGGTATGAATACTCAGAAAAATTTGCAAGAGTGTACCGGTATCTGCTCGTTAATTCAAGAAAAGATATTATTGCTGTAGAAGAAGAGCTGAAGTTTTTAGATTCCTATATTTTTCTGATTGAAAAAAGAATCGGTGGGGGAGTTGTATTCAAAATCGATATTCAGGAAGAATACAGGTCCATGTATACCCTTCCGTTATCCCTGCAATTATTGGTGGAAAATGCCATAAAACATAATCAGACTGCAAAAACGAATCCGTTGGAAATTCATGTTTATACAAGTCCTGAGAAGGAACTGGTCGTTGCGAATACATTTCTGCCGCTGATCAATAAGCCTGATTCCTCAGGAGTAGGCCTTACCAACATTATTGCAAGATATGAGATCCTGGGGTATACAAAACCGATAATAGAAAAAACTGAAGATCAATTTATTGTAAAACTTCCATTGATATGAAGCTTAATAAAATTTTAATCATCGAAGATGAAAAGCCTAATGCAGACAGGCTGAAGAGACTTTTGCTTAAGTTAAGACCCCATGTAGAAATACTGTCCGTGGAAGATTCTATTGTCTCAGCAGTTAGTTGGCTTGAAAATAATGTAGTTCCGGATATGATTATGATGGATGTCCGGCTGGCAGACGGATTAAGTTTTGAAATATTTAATAAAATTGAAATAAAGAGTCCTGTGGTTTTCACAACGGCGTATGATGAATATGCTGTGCAGGCTTTCAAATACAACAGTATTGATTACCTTCTGAAGCCGATAGAAGAAGAAGAGCTCGAAATCACTTTAAAACGGTATGAAACTTTTATGGAATCAGTTCCTTTCATAGGCTCAGCTATCGAAGGATTATTAAATTATATCCAGCCTAAGGACTATCGAAAGCGTTTCCTTATCGCTCACCGTGACGGTTATAAAACCGTTTTAGCAGAAGATATCTTGTATTTTTATACAGAATTGGGAATCAGTAAAGCAATGTTGACTACAGGTGTTATTGAAAATGTTCCCCAGACATTGGAAGAGCTTGAAAAGCAGCTGGACCCAAAATTCTTTTTCCGGGCTAACAGACAGTTTATCATCCACATAGATTCTGTAAAGCAGATTTATAATCATTTTAATGGCAAGCTGAAGTTAGAACTGAGAAAACAACCTGATATGGAAGTGATCGTAAGCAGGGAAAAAGCTTCTATATTTAAATCCTGGATGGATTATTAATTGAAAAAAAATATAAATGATATAAAGTTGTCTTATTAAGGCGACTTTTTTTCGTTTCTGTCATTTGGAACTGTACACCTGAACCTGATGAATTATAGTGATTGCTAAAAAAATAAATTATTGACTTATTTTTTAATGTATTGATACTGTGAAGAGATGTTTGTCAATAATATTAATCCTTAATTTTAAGGTAATTGGTATGAATTTAAGATTCGTTCACTGTTTTAAAATATTCAACAAGTAAAGTGTTTTTTTATCGATTTATAAGAATCGGTTTCAGTCTTTCCTTTCATTTTTGCTATTATACGTTTCATCTGCGATTAACTACGTTTCACCTGATTTCTGCATGAACATCCTTATTATATGAACTTATTTTGCGGGTGTAAAATTTAAAAACCAATGTTATGAATTTCAGAAAAGGATATCTGGCACTTTCACTCACCGTAACAGCGATACTTTATTCGTGCGGTTCAGGAAATAGCCAGGAGAATGCCCAACAGATGCAGCAGGCATTGCCTACAGACTTCATCCAGGTGAAGCCGGGGAATGCGGATGTCTCCATAGGCTACCCCGGAAGTATAGAGGGGCAGGATAATGTAGACATTAAAGCACAGGTGACAGGTTACCTGGAGGCGGTATATATCAGGGAAGGACAATATGTAAACAAAGGGCAGACTTTATTCAGAATCAACCCATCCGTATACAATGAGCAGGTTAATACAAATGAAGCCGCTCTGAAAGCTGCCCTGGCAGCGCAGGAAACCGCAAGACTGGAAGTTGAAAAGCTAAAGCCTCTTGTAGAAGGAAAAGTAGTCTCCGATATGCAGCTGAAAACAGCTCAGGCAAGTTATAAAGCGGCATCTGCACAGGTAGCACAGGCGCAGTCTTCATTAGGATCCTCGAGAATTAACGCCAATTTTACCTACATCAAGGCTCCGGTTAGCGGGTACATAGGCAGAATCCCGAATAGAGTAGGAAACCTCATTAGTCCTTCAGATCCCTCACCATTGACAACGCTTTCAAGCATAAACAGTGTCAATGTGTATTTCTCTATGAATGAGGCAGACTTTATTGCCCACAGCAGAGCCGCCGCTTCAGGAAATAATGCGGACAATGTAGAATTGATCTTAGCAGATGGTTCTACGTACTCCCTGAAGGGAAAACTGGAAAATGCCAGTGGAAACTTCGACAGAAATACAGGAAGTATCCAGATGAAAGCGGTTTTCCAGAATCCGGATAAGTTATTGAGAGCAGGAGGAACCGCCAGGGTAATGATTTATAATGCGCTGAACGGCGTGATCAGGCTTCCGAAAACTTCCGTGAAGGATATCCAGGATAAATTTTTTGTTTATAAACTGGATGCAAAAGATAAGGTAAAAATGACTCAGATTCAGATATCGGGAAGTACAGCACAGGATTACTTTGTAAAAGAAGGTGTGAACGCGGGAGATAAGATTGCGGTCAACAGGATCGATGCCCTTACGGACGGCGCTCTGGTTGTGGCAAAAGTGATGCCTTCAAAATAGTTTTTATAACCATTCTTAGAAGATTCGAAAATGTTAAAAAAAATAATAGACCGTCCGGTACTGGCGACGGTAATATCCCTTATCATTGTCATTTTAGGGGTAATAGGATTAAACCAGCTGGCGGTGACAAGGTTTCCGGACATTTCACCCCCTACCATTACGGTTTATGGTTCTTATCCGGGAGGAAACAGTGAAACGGTAATCCGTTCTGTAGTAACGCCGCTGGAAGAGCAGATCAACGGGGTGGAGGATATGACCTATATGAAATCCACTGCAAGTAATGATGGGACATTTACCATCTCGATCATATTCAAACAGGGAGTAAATGCTGACCAGGCAGCAGTAAACGTACAGAACCGGGTACAGCAGGCTACGCCGATATTACCCCAGGAAGTGGTAAGGATGGGGCTGACAACATCCAAACAGCAGAACAGTATGGTGCTGATCTTCAATATTTATACGGAAGACAATAAACAATATGACGAAACCTTTCTGCAGAACTATGCCAATATCAACCTTATTCCACAGATCAAAAGGGTAAAAGGTGTAGGACAGGCACAGATCTTCGGGATCAAGGATTACTCTATGAGAATCTGGCTGAACCCACAGAAGATGTCTTCTTATGGACTGGACCCTTCAGATGTTTCAAGTGCCATTGCAGATCACAGTTTAGAATCTGCTCCGGGTAAACTGGGAGAAGAATCCGATGCTGCATTGGAATATGTAATCAGATACAAAGGGAAAAAGAATAAGCCGGAACAATATGAAAACATCGTCGTTAAAAATGACGGAACCAATGTGATCAGGCTTAAAGACGTGGCCCGTGTAGAATTTGGGTCTATCAACAATAGTGGAGATAACCTTTCCAATGGGAAAAATGCCGTTACTGTAGCGATCATGCAGACTACAGGCTCCAATGCAAATGAAATTGAAATAGGAGTTAATAAAGCCATTGAGCAGCTGTCAAAATCATTTCCTCCCGGTATAAAATATACCAAGGTAATGAGTACAAAAGAAAGGCTGGATGAAGCGACCGGACAGGTGAAATCTACCCTGATAGAGGCTTTTATCCTTGTATTTATTGTGGTATTCATCTTTTTACAGGATTTCAGGTCTACCCTTATTCCGGCAATTGCGGTTCCTGTAGCTATTATCGGTACATTCTTCTTCCTTCTGGTTCTGGGATTTACCATTAATGTATTGACGCTTTTTGCTCTTGTACTGGCGATCGGTATTGTCGTGGATGATGCCATTGTCGTCGTGGAAGCGGTGCACAGTAATATGGAAGGAACAGACCTTTCAGGCCGGGATGCCACTCATAAAGCAATGGGTGAAATTACAGGAGCGGTTATATCCATTACGCTGGTAATGTCTGCGGTATTTATTCCTATCGGGTTTATGTCAGGATCCGCAGGATTATTCTATAAGCAGTTTGCTTATACCTTGGCCATTGCCATTATTATTTCTGCGGTGAATGCCCTTACGCTGACACCCGCTTTGTGTGCTGTATTTTTGAAAAACCATCATGCAGAAGAAGGAGGAAAGCCGAAAGGGTTCGGGCAAAGATTTGCAGTAGCTTTCAATGCAGGGTTCAATAATATGACGGACCGTTATGCGAAGGGAGTAAGATTCTTAATTGGACGCAAATGGATCGCTGCAGGAGTGGTGGCTGGAATTATAGGACTGTCTGCATGGCTGATGACAAGTACAACCAAAAGTTTTGTTCCGATGGAAGATGACGGATTCTTCATCTATTCCTTAAGCATGCCGCCGGGAACAGGTCTGACGAAAACAACGGAAGTATCGAACAAGATCAATGAGATTTTAAAAACTGTAGATGCCGTTCAGGAAAATACATCCATTACAGGATATAACCTGCTAAGCAACAGTGCAGGCCCTGCTTATGCTATGGGATTTGCAAAATTAAAGCCTAAAAAAGAAAGAGGGGGCCGTTCAGAATATTGACGAAATCATGAATATTGTTAATGAGAAGCTGTCTGTGATCAAGGAAGGGAGTGTGATGAGTTTCAGAATGCCACCGGTAGAAGGGTATGGAGTTACCAATGATGCGGAGGTTGTACTTCAGGATCGTATGGGGAGAGATCCTCAGGTTCTCAAGGCTAAAGCAGACGATGTGATCGGGCAGCTGATGCAGGTTCCGGAAGTGGCCTATGCTTATACCATGTTCAGGGCAGATTATCCTCAGCTGGAACTTGAAGTCAATGAAGATAAAGCAAAGCAGCTGGGAGTAAGTATCGCTAATTTATTAGGATCAATACAGACTTATTTCTCAGGAGACCAGTCTCAGAATTTCTCAAGATTTGGAAAATTCTATAGAGTGAATATCAAGGCAGATGGTGTGTTCAGAATGGATGAGCAGGCTTTCAATGATATTTTCGTGAAGAATAATAAAGGAGAAATGGTTCCGGCCAATACCCTGATCACGTTGAAAAAAGTATACGGCCCGGAATCCGTTCAGCGGTATAATCTTTATAACTCGCTAAACATCAATGTGGTTCCTAAGCCTGGAATCAGTAATGGGGCTTTGATGGATAAAATTGAACCTACCCTGAGCAAACTTCCTTCTGATTACAGTTATGAATGGACGGGATTAAGCCTGGAAGAGAAATCAGCAGGAAATCAGACGGTGGTTATCCTTGGACTGTGTTTACTTTTTGTGTACCTGCTTCTGGCAGCCCAATATGAAAGCTATATCCTTCCATTAGCCGTAATGCTTTCCATTCCGACGGGAATCGTAGGAGCATTCCTTGGAATAAAAGCTATTGGTCTGGATAACAATATCTACGTACAGGTAGGACTGATCATGCTTATCGGTTTGCTGGCCAAAAATGCGATCCTTATTGTGGAATTTGCTGTTCAAAGACGAAAAACAGGACTTTCCATTCTGGATTCAGCATTAGAAGGGGCAAAAGCGAGGCTGCGTCCCATCATCATGACATCCTTAGCCTTTATTGTAGGAATGATTCCGTTGATGATCTCTACAGGAGGGATGGCCTCAGGAAATAAGTCGATCAGTGTAAGTGCTGCGATAGGTATGCTGAGCGGAGTTGTTCTGGGAGTATTTGTCATTCCGGTACTCTATATGTTCTTTCAGTATCTGGATGAGAAATTTTCATCCAAAAAGAAGTATCCCGTAATACAAAATCAATTGACAAATGAGCATATTTAATATAAAGAATTTTTTTATGGCAGGCGCAATGGCATTGATACTGGTGTCTTGTGCCGTAGGAAAATCCTACACGAGAACAGAACTTCAGGTTCCTGAAACGTATAAAGAATCTGTACAGGTAACAGGAGATACAGTGGTACTTCCCTGGAAGACCTTTTTCAAAGATCCTAAACTGATAGGACTAATAGATAAGGCGCTTACCAGAAATAATGAAGTGAATGTCGCCTTGAAAAATATAGACCAGCTGGATCTTATCTATAAGCAGGCCAAGCTGTCGCTGATGCCGACTTTGGATTTCAGTGCAGGAGCCAACAGAAGCTGGGCTTCTAAAAACAGTCTTAACGGATCTCTTAATGAACAGTTTCTGGGAACAAAATATATTGATGATTTTAATGCTGCCATCAGACTTTCATGGGAAGTGGATATCTGGGGTAAGGCTAAAATGCAGAAAGAATCTGCGGCTGCAGAATATTTTGCTCAAAAAGAAAACTTAAATGCAGTAAAAAGCAGGATCATTGTTCAGGTAGCACAGGCTTATTATAATCTGATCAGTTTGGATGAACAGCTGAAGATCGCAGAACAGAATATTGAACTAAGCAACAGCACCCTGAAAATGATGAATCTCCAGTTTAAGGCAGGGCAGATCAATTCATTGGCGGTACAACAGTCGGAAGCACAGAAAAAAACGGCCGAACTGCTGATCCCATTGGCAAAACAGAATATTTCCGTTCAGGAAAATGCTCTGAGCATCCTTTGTGGGGAATATCCGGATAAGATCGAAAGAGAGGGCAGTCTGAAAACAATGATTCCGGAAAATATACTCTCGGAAGGACTGCCTGCACAGCTGCTGAGCCGAAGACCGGACCTGAAGGTTGCCGAGTTTAATGTGATCAGTCTGAACTCAAAAACAGGATTGGCAAAAGCCGCCATGTATCCAAGTATCAGCCTGAGCCCGCAGATTGGATTAAATTCCAATAAGTTCAGTTCATGGTTTGATATACCGGGATCTATTACGAAGGCGATTGCTGCCAATCTGGCTGCTCCGGTCTTTCAGAAAAAACAGCTGAAAACAGCTTATGAAACGGCACTGATCGAACAGGAAAAAGCGGCTGTCAATTTTAAACAGTCGGTAATGACCGCTGTAGGAGAGGTTTCTGATGCCATGGCAAAATCTAAAGGCACTTCTGAAAGGCTCCGGCTTTTAGAACAGAGGACCGACATTCTGGATAAAGGGATCAATGATGCTCTGAAACTCTATAAAAGCGGTATGGCAACCTATCTTGAAGTGATCACCGCTCAGAACAATAAGCTTCAGAACGATCTGGAAACGATCAACGTTACTCTGGAAAAATTAAATGCTGAGGTGGATCTGTACAGAGCCCTTGGAGGTGGAGTAGAATAAGAGGAGAATGGTAAATACATGAAAAAGGAAGTTACGCTCGTAGCTTCCTTTTTTGCTTAAATAATAAAACATTAATTAGGTTCCATCAAAGAATTATGAATTTGTGATCATTTTTATTGTCATGAAATCAGTGACTTATGAAATGTTTTATCTTTTTTTTGAAAAAACATGCAAGATTTTTAAAAAAAGGGATTTATATAAATGAGTACTCGAAAATAATTAATGTTTAATGAAAAAAATAATGAAATGAGAAAATTTACAGTACCCCGATTTTTTATAGCAGCTTTAATGGTAATAATAGGATTTACATTCGCTTCATGCAATAATGACGATCCCGAAATACCACCGGTGACATTAGAGGAAATGAACGGGAATTATAAAGGAAAACTGATTACCGTACAGGGAAATGCCAAAAAAGAAAGTGTCAGAGATTTTAAAGTAAAAAAAGATACCATCGTGTTTGAAGAATTTCCAATAAGTGAAATTGTAAAAACAGTGGTGAAAGATCCGGTAAAAACGGAAGATGCACTGAAGGCAATGGGAAAAGTGAAGTATAACCTTACCTATACCGCATCGATAAATACTGCCAGTAATGTTGTGGAGCTGGTCTTTGCCCCTGAAGCCCTGGAGCTTCAGATCCCTGTGGATGGGGTGAATAAAAAAACAGTCGTTACCTTTACTGCTAAACAGAAAGGCTTTTATGTAGGAATGGACCGTTCACTGAGATATGCTTTGACAGCAGAAAAGATTACGGTAGATGATACATTGCTTGCGCCTTATGAGGTTATTGATTATAATTTTCCATTCTGTGTAAAAATTAATTAATAGATATGACCATAAATGGATTGCGTTTTATAAGATGCAATCTATTTTTGCCTTAAAATTTTAATGAATATAGAAACAGCTACGGCAGTGTATGGAGGAAAATAAAGAACAGATTTTGGTAAAGCACCTTCTGAAAAAGGAGGAAGCGGCCTGGAAAGAGCTTTTTGGAGCTTATTCCGGAAATCTGGCTTATGTCTGTTCCCGCTACGTGACTGAAAAAGAAGATGTTCATGATATACTTCAGAACGGTTTTATCAAAATGTTCCGTTCGATAGAGTCTTTTGAGTACAGAGGAAGTGGCTCTTTAAAAGCATGGATGACCCGGATCATTGTCAACGAATCTCTGAAATATATCAGGCAGAAAGGAGATTTTAAATCGTCAGTAGAAGTGGAAGATCTGTCTGAGGTTCCCAATGAAGAAGAGCCCGATTTTGAAGAAGTTCCGAAGAATGATATTATGAAAATGATCAGATCGCTTCCCGATGGATATAGAACTGTTTTCAACCTGTATGTATTTGAGAAAAAAAGCCATAAAGAGATTGCCGGGATCCTGGGAATCGCAGAAAACTCTTCTGCATCTCAGTTTCACAGGGCTAAAGGATTGCTTGTCCAGAAAATAAATGAGTTTAAAATGTTGAAAAAAGCACAATATGAATAATGATTGGTTAAATAACCTGCGCAGCAGAATGGAAGACCATGAAGAGGATGTTCCTGACGGGTTGTGGAATGACATCAGCAATGAACTATTCTCCGGGGAAGAAGAGGAGAACATGCCGTTCGTATTGGCTTCCGAATCCCATGATGAGGTTGATGAGAAGAAGGATCTGGGAAGTGTGAAGACAGGACAAAGCTCTTTATGGTATCGTATCGGAGGAATTGCAGCAGCTGTTGCATTGCTTTTTTTGATGATGAAAATACTTCCGCAAAATGATAAGGGGAAAGTGCTCTCTCAAAAGCCGGCAGATACCGCAAAGCAAGCAGAGAAAAAATCTTCTCTGGAAACACTGGAAAACAGAATGAATTCAAATGCTGAAGAGAATCTGAACTTAAGTCCGGATATTTCTTTGGCCCAAAATATTTTTAATGCAAAAAAATCAGGGAAAGCTTTAAAGCAAGGACATTTTAAAAATTTATGGAGAAATGTAGGAGGGAATGATGAGAATGTAAAAGAAATAGAAAGGGCTCAGAATGCGGCAGGGATATTTCCTAATGAAGGTTCCGGAACTCAGAAAATAGCTTCTGCCAATGAAGCGGGAAATGTGATTATGGAAGAGAAGTCAATAAGCGAGGTTCCGCTTAAAGAACAAAAAATAAAGGAAATGTATGCCGAAAATGCAAAGAAGAAAACCCTGAAATCAGATACGAAAAGATCATGGATGCTGAGTATGCTTACAGGTAATGCATCGCCTAATTCTGCAGAACAGCAATTTCCCGGCTATGCCTCCATCAATGGGAAACCGATGAATATAGAACAGGTATGGAGCACTGCTGAGTATGAAGATAATCCTGATCCTTTAACGGAAATATTACTGGCCAACCAAAGCCAGCCGGTAGAAGCTAGGATAAGGCATAAGGTGCCGGTTACCTTTGGATTGTCTCTTTATTACAGCTTAGGAAAAAGATGGGGAATAGGAACAGGACTCAATTATACCAAACTGGCCTCTGAGCTTCACTCGGGAAGTGATGCCAATTATATCAAAGGAGACCAGACCGTTCACTATGTAGGAGTTCCGGTGCAGGTCAATTACAATGTGATTCAGAAAGGAAGATTGACAGGATATATTACAGGAGGAGCATTGGTGGAAAAACCCGTATCAGGAAGCATTACGACTACTTATATTGTTAATGATGAGATAAAAGAAACTTCAAAAGAAAACCTTGCCCATAAGCCATTGCAGTTTTCTGTAAATACGGCTGTCGGACTTCAGCTGAAGGTCATTGATCGATTTGGAATTTATGCTGAGCCGGGGATAGGATATCATTTTAAGGGAGAAAATGCTCCCAATACGATTTACAAAGAAAAACCGCTTCATTTTAATGTAAAATTCGGAGTAAGGCTGCTGCTTGATTGAATGTAGAGGATATTTATATAAAAAATCAACCTAAATATCTACATATGAAAACAAAACTAATTTTTTTATCGTTTTTATTCTTCAGCTTTCTGAGCATAAAAGCGCAGTGTAACCCTACAATCACAAGTCAGAGACTTGGAACACAATATCCGGGCACCATCTTGTTCTGTGATACTGAAGACGAAATACTTTCGACGCAGGCTTTCGGAACCTATCAGTGGTATAAGCAGGAATGGACCTGGCAAACCCCCAATAACAACCCATGGGTTCCCATTCAGGGAGCCACCTCACAGCAGCTGACCGTTAATGGCAGTGAGCAGCTGAATTATTTTAAGGTAGTCGTTACCGAGGGTGACTGTACGGCAGAGAGTCCGGCGGTGTTTGCAGACGGATTTGTCTATGGCCTTCCTGCTATGATGTCAACCTTTACTCCAGGAACATATGAAGTGACAGATATGGGAGTAGTCAATGTATGTGATGGAGCCTCTGTGCAGTTTGATAATATATTCCCTGTGGTATATGGCAAACATGTCTGGTTCAGGTGTGCTCCCGGCAGCAATCCTCCGGTTTCGGGAGATCCCTGTATCATTCCGGGAGTGACGGGAGATACTTATGTTGCCAACAGTTCAGGAACATATGGGTTTTATGCCTGTACGGAATATTGTCCGGAACAGTGTCAGATGCTGGGTACTTTTGTACAGCTGAATTTCGGAAACTGGGAGTTTTGCAGCAACTTGGGAACAGGAGAGGTAAAAGCTAAAGATAATCATCTGAAAGTATACCCGAACCCTACGGCTCAGTTCCTTTACATAGGGAAAGAATCAGAGAGGCTCTATAAAGAAGTGACGATCATAGATATGTCAGGAAAGCTTATCCTGAAGAAAAAAGATCACAGGTATAATGAGGCGATCGATGTGAACCATCTGGTTCCCGGAAGTTATATTGTCGTTTCGAAAAGTGAAAACGGAACTGAGTACAAAAATAGGTTTATAAAAAAATAAGATTAAATAATTTGAATTCAGGAATATATTAAAATTTTGATTGTGGGAAGAAGTGCGGATGTCGGAAGAAGAACGTTCCTTGTACTATAGGAGGAAAACTAGAGCGTTATTTTAATACTTTTGAGTAATAGTATATCTTTGTTAAATGTCGGGTATGAATTACCCATCAATAAAGGAACACTTCTTTTGGGCATCCGGCTTCTTACTTTATCTCTTTTTTTATCCCGGATTCAGATGAATTAATTTCTTCGTTAGTTTAATGGTAGGTCGGTACAAATCAATTTTGTACCGGTTTTTTTAGTTTAATAAAAACTTATCCCGAAAGCTACTGCTGTTGTAAGTATCTCGCTTGTATCTATCAATGAAGGATGTCATTTCAATAGGTATTTTTCTTAAAATCCTTTTTATTATCTCTTTTCTAAAAGAATATTATCCGCTTAATTATCAGATTTTCAAAATAGTATATTAATTATATTTACTTCAAAAACACACCCATGCTGATTAAAATTTATGGAAGCGCAATTCACGGAGTTGCTGCACAGACAATAACGATTGAGGTCAATGTAGATACCGGAGTAGGATATCATTTGGTAGGTCTTCCTGATAATGCGATCAAGGAAAGCAGTTATAGAATCTCTGCAGCGTTGAAAAATGTGGGCTACAAAATTCCCGGAAAGAAAATTACGATTAATATGGCTCCTGCAGACCTTAGAAAAGAGGGATCTGCTTACGATTTAAGCATCGCTGTTGGTATTCTGGCGGCATCAGATCAGATTTTAGCTGAAGAAATAGAAGATTACCTTATTATGGGGGAGCTTTCTTTGGATGGAAGCTTACAACCCATTAAAGGAGTTTTACCCATTGCAATCCAGGCCAGGGAAGAAGGCTTTAAAGGAATTATCCTCCCTATTCAAAATGCCAGGGAAGCGGCTATTGTAAATGATCTGGAGGTATATGGAGTAGAG
Source organism: Chryseobacterium sp. UF-290 (assembly GCF_058245615.1). NCBI lineage: Bacteria > Pseudomonadati > Bacteroidota > Flavobacteriia > Flavobacteriales > Weeksellaceae > Chryseobacterium > Chryseobacterium sp. UF-290. The sequence goes on along the minus strand of NZ_JBSICB010000007.1, from coordinate 110,754 downwards.
AACATCAAAGAAGTCATTGACTTTTTCAATGAAGGAAAGCCTATTGAGAAAATAATATTGGATACGAAAAAAGAGTTCCATGAAAAGATCAATGACTTTCCGTTTGATTTTTCAGAAGTCAAAGGGCAGGAAACGGCCAAAAGAGCTATGGAAGTAGCTGCTGCCGGAGGTCACAATATTATCCTGATCGGGCCTCCCGGAAGCGGAAAGACAATGCTTGCTAAAAGAGTGCCGAGCATTCTTCCCCCTTTGACGTTGAAAGAAGCTTTGGAAACAACGAAAATACACTCTGTAGCAGGTAAGATAGGAACAGAGGCTTCTTTAATGACTGTTCGTCCCTTTAGATCACCACATCACACGATTTCTGACGTAGCCTTAGTCGGTGGAGGAAGTTATCCTCAGCCCGGAGAAATCTCTCTGGCTCACAATGGCGTGTTATTTCTTGATGAAATGCCGGAATTTAAACGGACTGTTCTGGAAGTGATGAGACAGCCTTTGGAAGATCGGGAAGTGACTATTTCAAGAGCCAGATTTACGGTCAATTATCCTGCAAGCTTTATGCTGGTCGCTTCAATGAATCCTAGCCCGAGCGGCTTCTTTCCTGATGATCCGAACAATACCTCGTCTGTATATGAAATGCAGCGGTATATGAATAAGCTTTCCGGGCCGCTTCTGGACCGGATTGACATTCATATCGAAGTCCAGAAAGTAGAATTTGAACAGCTTTCCGAAAAAAGAAAAGGTGAAAAAAGCAAAGACATCAGAGAGAGGGTATTGATGGCGAGGGATATTCAGAATGAACGGTATAAAAACCTTAACATCAGCTGTAATGCTCAAATTGGACCAAAAGAAATTGAAGCTTTCTGTGAACTGGACGAAGCCTCTTTCAGTCTCATAAAGCTGGCTATGGAAAAATTAAACCTTTCTGCACGTGCGTATGACAGAATTTTAAAAGTGGCCCGGACTATTGCAGATCTTGAAGGTTCCGAAAGAATTCTTTCCCATCACATTTCCGAGGCCATACAATATAGAAGCTTAGACAGAGAGTTCTGGAATGCCTGACCAATCCTGTTAATTCCCATTTAAATTAAAGAAGCCGGGAAAGTTACGCTGTTATTTCAGGGAATAAGATCAGAAAATTCAATTTTTGGCCCTTTAATCTTTGTTGAAACTTGATGTACGGATCTCATTGCTAAATTTATAAAATTTGCTTTCCGGAATTTTATCTGGAAATGAAGTTGTATTGAGATGACTGTATACTTTTAATTGTTGATTTTGTCATTGTATTTTATTGCTTTTCAATTTGTTTTGTAGGTTTTGTTTATTCCCTTATGTGGGATTATGTAGTAATTATGTAACACTTTATTTAAATTATTATGTTAAATTTGATTACCAAATTATTAAAAATACCGCATTATGAAATTTAAATCATTAAAAAATGAAGGGGTTTTTAATTAAAACCATGAAATGAAAGGGATAGAAATATTCTTTACATTATTTTTTGAGCGTAATAAATAAGGTATCTCTTTATTTACGGTTCTGTTCAATGGACAGATCATTTCACTTTCCATTACAATTAATCATTTACCGGACGATCATTCAGACCCATTTTATTGTATAAATAGTGTTTATTCTCTGCACCCTGTTATTTTCTATCATTTTATCGTTATGCTGGGAAATTCGGACCAGATGATCCTAATAAACGTTTGTTACAGATTGATTTTTAAAGGAGGAAGTGATAAAAACAAAATAAACTTTTAACCAAATTACATCATTACAATGTCAAACACATTACCAACAGTAGAGGCGCGGTCACTGGGCGCCCCTGTATTACTTTCTTCTGAAGACAGGGAAAAGCTTTTACATGACTTTAATAAAACCGGATGGGATTACAAACAGGAAGAAACGCTGGTATCCCTTTTTAGGAAGCAGGCTGATCTCCATCCCGATAATATCGCAATGGTATACCAGGGTCGTTCGATCACCTATAAAGAGCTGGACCAAAAAAGCAATCAGCTTGCTGATGTGCTGATAACCAAAGGAATAAAAGAAGGCATGTATGTGCCAATATGGCTTGACCGCTCCCTTGAATGGGCTGTAGCAGTTGTTGGGATTATTAAGACAGGTGCTGCCTATGTTCCTATAGATCCTGCTTATCCGGTAAAGAGAGTAGAATATATTCTTTCGGACACCTCTGCCGGAATTATTATTACCAATCATCATCTTGGGTCACTTTTGCAAAAAGATGAAAAAGCAGAGGCTTTTTATTTTGATACAATGAATGTGCTGGAGAATTTCTCTTCGCAGCAGCCGGATATTGAGATTCATCATAATGCTCTGGCTTATACAATTTACACCTCCGGATCCACCGGAAAACCTAAAGGTGTTATGATAACGCATCAGGCCATTCAACATTTGGTAACATGGCATAACCATTATTTTCATGTGGATCATACCTCAAGATTGACCATTGTTGCAGGGCTTGCGTTCGATATCTCAGTATGGGAGACCTGGTCGGGGCTTGCTTCAGGAGCTACGGTCTTTATTGCGGAAAATGAAGAAAGAACTGATGTCTCAGCTTTGGTTGACTATTATCGTAAAAACCACATTACCCATGGATTTGTTCCGACTGTGCTGGCCCCTGCTGTGGTAGACCATACCAGAAATTATAACGATCTGGCGCTGAAATACCTCTTTACCGGAGGAGAAAAGCTGAAGCCGGTTTTGACCACGGAATTGAGCTATGAGCTGATAGACTATTATGGTCCTACGGAATGTACCGTATTTGCCACATTCAAAAAAGTTAAAGATGCAGAAGGAAAGTATATATCTTCAATAGGCCGGCCAATAGGGAATGCCAAAGCTTATATTTTGGGCGAAAATATGGAGCTGCTGCCGGTAGGTGCTATCGGGGAGCTATACATAGGCGGAGCTATTCTGGCGAAAGGTTATCTTAATAACGAAGAGCTCACTTCTGAAAAGTTTATCACCAATCCTTTTAAAGAAGAAGAAAAGCTATACCGAACCGGAGATCTGGCAAAATGGCTTCCGGATGGCGATATTGAATTTTTGGGACGAATGGATAATCAGGTGAAAATCCGAGGGTTCCGGGTGGAGCTGGGAGAAATAGAACGTACCCTGGCGCAGCAGGAAGATATTCAGGAAGCGGTTGTGATTACAAAAGATACGGCAGGAAGCAATAAATATCTTGTAGCTTTTATTGTCCCCAAGTCAGGAGCAAAGAAGGACAGCACATCGGTCAGAAACTTACTGAAGGAAGAGCTTCCGGGCTATATGATTCCTGCCCAGATTATTTTTATTGATAATATCCCCTTAACGGCCAATGGAAAAACAAATACCCAGTATTTGAAAGATCTTGCAGATAAAGAAGCTAGAGAGCTTGTTTCCTTTGAGCCCCCCACCAACGAAACCGAGAGAATCATAGCAGATATCTGGGCTTCAGAACTGGAACGCCCTGTTATCAATATTACAGATAATTTCTTTGATATTGGCGGCAATTCTCTGCTGGTAGCTGTTGTGGCAGTGGCATTACAGAGAAGACTTGATGTAAAGGTGTATCTGAGAGATATTTATCAATATCCTGTATTGCAGCAGCTTTCGGAAGCTTTGATCCTTAGATCTAAAGAAGCCGGAGAAGAGGCCCCGGTAGAGGATGTAGAACCTTATGTAGAATTACAGAAAGATGTGTATCTGGCGCCGGGAACTGTATTTGCCGGGGGCTTTGAACCCGGGCAATTGGAAAATCCATCTGTAATATTCCTGACCGGAGTTACAGGATTTGTCGGAATTCATCTTTTACAGGAGCTTTTAGATACAACAAATGCTGATATCTATTGTCTGGTACGGGCACAGGATGACTTTCATGCTATGGAGAAGATCGACCGTTGCTTTAAACAATATCATATTCCCCGGAAAGAAGAGCAGACGCCAAGAATAATCTCTGTAATCGGGGATTTGGCATTACCATCATTAGGACTTTCGGAACAAGCATTCAAAATGCTGGCAGAAAAAGCAGACCTGATCTATCACTCCGGAAGTTCCGTAAACTTTATTGAGCCTTATTCCTATATGAAGGCTCCTAATGTTGAGGGATTGAGAGAAATTATAAAGCTTGCAGGAGCAGAAAGAACCAAATGCCTCGCGTTACTGTCTACCATATCGGTATATAGCTGGGGACATGTATTCACAGGTAAAACAGTGATGATGGAATCTGATGATATTGCCCAGAATCTGATGTCTGTAAGCAAAGATATCGGATATGTGAGAAGCAAATGGGTAATGGAGGCTGTGGCAGATCTGGCCGCAAAAGAAGGACTGCCGCTCATTACCTATCGGCTTGGATATGCGATGTGTCATAGTGAAACAGGAGCCAGCGCTCCTTACCAATGGTGGTCAGGTCTGGTAAAGAACTGTGTGGAGTTTCAGTCTTATCCCGCACTGGCAGAACTGAGAGAAGGCCTGATCACGGTAGACTATATGACCAGGGCTATGGCCCATATTACCAGAAATAAAGAGGCGATCGGGAAAAAGTTCAATCTCATTGCCAGCCCGGAAACCAATCTTACTTTGGAGGATTTCTTTGGATTGATGAAAAAGTATTATCCGTTTACCCTGAAGAGCCTCCCCTATAAAGAATGGAGAAAACAGTGGGAAGATGACAGTAAAAACCGGCTTTATCCATTGACCAGTCTTTTTAAGGACAATATGCATGAAGGTCTGTCTACTGTTGAACTTTATCAGAACACCTATGTGTGGGATTGCTCCAATGTGATTCGGTTCCTTGAAGGTTCAGGTATTCAGGAGCCGGTATTTGATAAAGCGATGCTGGATTCCTATTTAAAATACCTTGGAATTCCGGTCCCTCAGTAGTCTGAGTTCCTGAAAATAAATGACCTGGGCAGAAATGGCCCGGGTCATTTTAATTAAATCGAAGATTATGTTGATCAGTTCACGGTCACTTTTATCACATTCTGTACAGAAGGAACAGGGTACTGGGTTCCGACCTTGGAAATGACCATGTTTTCACTTTGCGGAGTTCCTCCGAATAAAGCCTGACGGTTTCCGGCACCGGGATATTGGTCTACTCCTGTACCTGAATCAAATAAGGTGGTTTTTGAAGTAAGATCTCCTTTAGTATTGGCGTCAATACTTTGCTCATTGGCGTAGAACCAGTCATTGGAAAATCCGAACATGGTTGCATAAGCGATTTTGTCTTCCGGGTCTGCCTTGAAATTGGTCATAACTTTATTTCCCGGAGGTACTGGTGCATTCCCGGCAACATATACCCCTTTTACGTTCGGTAAAGATTTCAAGCTGTTCTGGAGCTGAGCTACATTTCCGGATTGTGCGATTTCTTTCAGCCCCATTCCGGTGTCTGTTTTTCCAAGCTCATAGATCGGATTTTTATCTCCACGGTAAACAACGACTAACGCCGGAGAAAGACCTGTCATAATCCCTGTGTTGGCATTAAGCTTCATCATCATTTTGTCGATATTTCCCATCTGGGCAATGTCTGTGATCTCAGGATTTGATAAAGCATTAGGCATAAAGAACGGAGTGCTGTTCAGCAACTGAGAGCCATTATAGTTGGAGACTGCCCATACTCCCGGGGAAAAAGGGGTTTCGTTGGCGGTTCCGCCTGAAGTATTGGTAATGGTCAGGGTAAATTCAGACTTTATCTCATCATAAGTAAGATTAAGCTTCATCAATTGTGATGCATTTACACCGGGAACCTGCATGATAGGTTTGCTCTCCGTTTGCCCTGTCATATTGTCTTTGGTTCCGTTATCCCATAATAATACGCCCGAAGAAACATCTCCTGTGATGGCGTTCCCGTTCGTATCAAATAGCTTAATGCCTGGTTGCTGAGAAGCAAAGAACCAGTCTTTTGAAGCTCCATACATCGTAGCAAACATCAGCGCCTGTGTTTTGCCTGCACTGAATTTAATTGATGCAGACTGTCCGGGCATAATGACCGGCGGATTTCCTGTTCCCTGAAAACTTCCGCTTTGTACAAAATCTTTAGGAGTAACGACATTTTCAAAGGTAATAGTTCTTTGAAAAGACATATCCATCATATTGGTGTCTGAATCGCTGCATGATGAAAGGGCAAACGCAGTGATGATTCCTGCTGCAGCTGCTGTGATTTTTAAAAAGGTCTTTTTCATAAAAGTAAATTTTTTATAGTTATAACTTGTAGTTAAAGTCATAGTCGGACACTTTTTAAAATCCTGACAAGAAAAGCAAGATTATTTTTTTATGGGTCGAAAGATTGTTTTTCTGGTGAGTAATATGTTATAAAAAATAGGTCAGGTCCTGTCGTTGTCCATGGAGATATTTGCTTCAGAAATAAAAGGAGATATTTCGAAACAGGACAGGATAGTCTGTCAGGTTTCTCTGGCAAACTCATGGTATTGAAAAATCAGGCTATTTTATACTCCTTTTTTTCCACCCAATATCATTTCGATCATTTTACTCTTTCTGTTTTCTCTGGTTTCAGGCTTCTTGGCTTCCTCTATCCAGCGGATGTATTCTTTTTTGTGGGTATAGCTCATTGCATCGAATAATACTTTTGCCTCAGGATTTTCATTGAAAACAGAGATAATATCATCAGCGACCTCAACCACTCTTTCTTCTTTATCCTCAGTAAGAGAAACAGAAACCTCATCTCCAAAAGTTTTGCCAAGCTGTTTTCTGATCTCTTGATTTAATCCTAATAGGTGACAATCGGATTTCATTTTGACCAGGCTTCCACGATATTCAACCCGATCGTCAAGCAGGGCTTTAATTTTTATCTGTCCCTTTTTATAGAAGAGCTCTTCCACAGAAAAAGGGAATTCTATAAACGCGGCATTCATTGTTCCGTTTTGCTTTATGATGGCTGTGAAATGAATTGTCTGAGTGTTCATCGCAATAGATTTAATATTCAAAAATAAAAAAACCGTGAAAGTAAATTTCACGGTTTTAAAAATAGATCAAAAAAAGATTATTTTTTCTTCTTAGGAGTTGTTGTAGTTCCCGGATTTTTAGTCTTTGTATCAGCCGGAGTGTTTTCATCTCTCACAAGCTTTAATTCATCAACTAATCTTCTTGCACCTGCAAACTTATCAATAGTCCAAAGAACGAAACGAACATCCACGTTGATCGTTTTCTGCCATTCAGGCTCAAATACGATATCACCGCTTAATGCCTCGCTGTTTCCGTCAAATGCGATACCGATAAGGTTTCCGTCACCATCGATTACCGGAGAACCTGAGTTACCTCCTGTGATGTCGTTGTTTGAAAGGAAGTTTACCGGCATGTATCCTTTAGCATCAGCATACTGTCCAAAGTCCTTAAGGTTGTAAAGATCGATTAATCTTTGTGGAAGATCAAACTCTTCATCTCCTTTCTTGTATTTCCCAACAAGACCTGTCATATCTGTATAGTAGTTGTCAGTAACACCGAAGTAGTTTCTGTCATTTCTGATAGGAAGTTTATCTACGGTACCATAAGTTAATCTCATTGTAGAGTTAGCATCCGGATAGAATTTTTTCTCAGGCATTGCCTTCATAAGACCTGCTAGGAACAGACGGTTATTTTTTGCAAAATTGTCATCTATCTTAACAAATCTCTCAGTGCTCATTCTTTGATCAGCCACAATTCCGTTAGCTGCTTTCCAAAGTGGATCAGCATCAAGCTTCAATGCGTCAGGGTTCAATAAGAAGTTGGTTGCTGAAGTTTTGTTGGCAAAAATTGAGGAATAGGCAAGATTGGAAACCGTTTTGGCGTCTAATCCTAAAATCGTAGCTGATGCTACTTCCTGATTTTTAACCCTTGCCTGGTAAAGGCTGGTCATCGCAGCAAGCATTTCTCCCTCTAAAGAAGGATTAAAGTTTTCGTAAGCAGCTTTAATAGCCGCTTCTGTTTTAGCTTTCATGGCAAGCCTTCCCTGCATATCCTGTGCTGCATATGTTTTAAGGGCAGACCCTACCTTCAATGCAAGAGAAATATATTTTGCATTTCTGGAGAACTGAGCAGCATAATTTCTTTCAACATTTCTCTCAGAAACCTGTTTGTAATAAACTTCAATATCTTCTAATACACCGTCATATGAATCATTTCCAGGTAATACAGACCATTTTCTGAATATGTCTTCAGTTTTTTGCTTATCTGTGATTGTTCCGTTTTTCTCTACCGCATCAATAGTTCCCTGTCTGTTTTTCCAGTAGTTAGCCACAGAAGCATATTGAGAAGCATAGTTAAGTTGAGTAGCCTTATCCTTATCCATGTATTTTTTCATGACATCCATAGCTGTTTTAGAGGCCTCAACCCAAGCCGGATAATCTTTATTGACCATTTGCTGGATTCCGTAAGAAGTCAGGTAACGGTTCGTTCTTCCAGGATATCCAAGGATCATTGAGAAATCACCAGGCTTAATTCCTTTAAGAGAAACCGGAAGGAAGTGCTTAGGTTTCATAGGAACGTTGCTTGGAGAATATTCAGCAGGGTTTCCTGCTGCATCAGCGTATACTCGGAATACCGTGAAGTCCGCAGTATGTCTTGGCCATTCCCAGTTATCAGTATCTCCTCCGAATTTTCCTAATGAAGAGGGTGGTGCTCCTACCAATCTTACATCTTTATAATCCTGGTATACAAAATAGTAGAATTCGTTCCCGTTGAAGAAATCCTTTACATCTACAATGTATTTCCCGTTTTCAGAGTTTTCTGTCTGGATGGCTTTAGTTTCAGCATCAATAACAGCTTTTCTCTCTGCACCGGTCATATTGTTGTTTAGCTTGGAAGTGATTCTTTGAGTAGCATCATCCATTCTCACTAAAAATCTTACATAAAGATCTTTTGCATTGAATTCGTCTTTCTGTTTCATTGCCCAGAAACCGTTCTTCAAATAGTCTTTTTCCGGAGTAGAAGCAGCTGCTACAGCTCCGTAACCGCAATGGTGGTTTGTGAATAAAAGTCCTTTATCAGAAACGATCTCACCTGTACAGAAACCACCGAAGCTTACGATAGCGTCTTTTAAGCTTGAATTGTTCACTGAATAAATTTCTTCAGGCGTCAGATGCAGACCTTCTTTTTGCATATCAACACCGTTAAGTCTTTTGATGAGCATAAGCAGCCACATCCCCTCATCCGCCCTCATCTGAGCAAAGCTCAGCAAGAAAGTGAATAGTAGAAATAGTCTTTTCATTTTATAAAATAATTTTTGTGTCGCTAATTTACTAATTTTTACGAGATTCTGTCCCGGGTTGGTATGAAAATGGGATGATAATCAATATGAAAAAAATACTGATGTTCCTTTTTGCGATTTTGTTGTTAGGAGTTATTTCAAATTGCTCCACAGTACCGGATAAAAATCCTTATCTGCAAAGACAATGGATGCTGATCTCTTTTGAGGGCTTTTCCAAAGATCAGTTGATGGCCGACAAGGCTGAATTCAATCTGACATCCAAAACGGAAAACGGGAAAATTCAGGCAAACGCATATATGGGATGTAATCAAATGTCCTTTGTCACTGAATTTAAAAAAGGAGGAAAAGTGAAGATCTCAAAAGGAATAAGCACGGCAAAAGCCTGCCAGGATATGAATCTGGAAGCTGCATTTCAGAAAAAGATTGAAACTATGACAAGATATTCTGTGGAAGGTCATTTTCTTACGTTATCCGATGAGAACGGAACTTCAATGAAGTTCGTGGCAGCGGATTGGGATTAGTAAAAGTTCAGTTCTGCAATACTAAAAGTCCGCCACACGGCGGACTTCTTTTGCTTGAAAATCTGGATTGGTTATCAGTTTTTAGGAATTATTGTCTTTATTTCCTCCAGGGTTGCTGCATCGGGCAACCCTGTTACGTTGCTATTTGTGTTCCTAGAATAACCGTGTTGCGGTATGCCTGTCAGTTGGTATTGTCTTTTTACTTCTTTCAGGATTGCAGTATTGGGAAGTGGCTTTCCTGAATTGTCATTAGATGCTTTATCACTTTAGATTTTGTGTTTTAATTTCCAGCTATAATCAGAAGTCAGTCCTGCATGTGTTATTTCTTTTTTTGCATTTCTTGCTTTCTGTATCAGAGGAAATTTGGGAATACTAAATTACCACCTATCTGAATTGGATAGCAGGAAAATAGACTAACGGCAGAAATAATCGACCAATGGCATTTTGTGAATTATTGTTGAAGTCCGTTTGTTTTTTAAGGCTTAAAGAATGATAGATTATTCTTATACGTTCTGCCGATAGGGAGCCTGATCTGATGAGTAAGCTCTATTTCATGGCAGCTTTTTCCACGGATGAGATGTCGGGGAACAGCATAGCTGCGGTGTATCCTTACAAAAGTGTCGAAAAAGTTTTTTTGAAGGAGATTCCCCAGGGAATTTAAAATGCAGTGTTTTTTTTCAAGGGTTATGATTCGTGTATAATCCTTTAAGGCTTCCAGGTATAGAATATCTTTCATTTTGACTTGAAAAATATTGCCGCCTTCTTTTAGGGTAATGCAGTTTTCTCCCAGCATGGCATCGTAGCACTCACATTTTTCTTTTATTTCAAAAAAATCGAAAAGCCTTTGCATGGAATAATGAAATCGCTCTGACGTCAAAGGTTTGGTAATAAAATCTAACGTATTGATTTCAAAAGCTCTGGCAGCCAATTCAGGATGGGAGCTTATAAAGATACAGGCAGGAATCTTATGGGCCAGCTTTCGGAATTCCAGCCCGCTCATCCCTTTCAGGTTGGTCCCGGTAAGGATAAGGTTAATGGGGAGATTGAGATCAAGATAAGGAATTGCCTTTTCAGCCGAATCAAAAGAGCCGACAATCTCAATGTTCTTGTATTGTCTGATATAATGCTGAAGAACCAGCCTGTCCAGTTCATCATCATCAATAATCATACATCTGATAAGGGGAATCATGACCTTCTGGATATTAATTTTTAATTTAAATATTTAAAAATCAGAAAATTATTACATAAAGTTATTGATTTTTTACCAACAATTGTAAAGTGAACTTAAATTTATATTAAAAAATGTTATTAAATAAAAATTGATTTTGTTTTTTTTCTGAAAAATATTACCTTGTAAAAATCATAAATATAGATAGAACTTAATGCTAGAAAAGAAAGAACATAATTATGAGAAAGCGGTCCTGGTAGGAGTTATTACTCAGAATCAGGATGAAGAAAAACTGACGGAGTACCTGGATGAACTGGAGTTTTTGGCTTTCACGGCAGGAGCGACTGTACAAAAACGTTTCACGCAAAAATTAACCCAACCTGATTCCAAAACCTTTATAGGAAGCGGAAAAGCACTTGAGATAAAAGAATATGTAAAAGAAAACGAGATCGGAACCGTAATTTTCGATGACGAGCTTTCTCCTTCACAGCTGAAAAACCTGGAAAGAGAAATGGAAGTGAAGATTTTGGACCGTACCAACCTTATCCTTGATATTTTTGCCCAGAGAGCGCAGACTTCTTATGCAAGAACACAGGTAGAATTGGCACAGTACCAATATCTTTTACCAAGACTTACCAGAATGTGGACCCACCTGGAACGCCAAAAAGGGGGAATCGGGATGAGAGGTCCCGGGGAAACGGAAATTGAAACCGACCGTCGTATTATCCGTGACAGGATCACCTTATTGAAAGATAAGCTGAAGACCATTGATAAGCAAATGGCCACCCAGCGTAACAATCGTGGAAAAGTGGTTCGTGCAGCATTGGTAGGATATACCAACGTTGGAAAATCTACCCTGATGAACTCTATTTCCAAATCTGAGGTATTTGCAGAAAATAAATTGTTCGCAACATTGGATACTACTGTAAGAAAGGTGGTGATAGGCAATTTGCCGTTTTTGCTTACCGATACGGTAGGGTTTATCAGAAAATTACCTACACAGCTGGTAGAATCATTTAAATCTACTCTGGATGAGGTGCGGGAAGCCGATCTTCTGATTCATGTAGTGGATATTTCTCATGAAAGCTTCGAAGATCACATAGAATCTGTCAATCATATCCTGATGGAGATCAACGCTCATCAGAAGCCGATGATCATGGTTTTCAATAAAATTGATGATTTCAGCTATGAGAAAAAAGATGAAGATGATCTTACCCCTTCAACCCGTAAAAACATCTCTCTTGAGGAATGGAAAAAGACCTGGATGGCAAAATCCAAATATCCTACGGTTTTCATTTCTGCTTTGACGAAGGAAAACTTCCCGGAAATGAAAAAGATGATCTATGATGAGGTGATGAAGATCCATATATCGAGATTCCCATACAATGATTTCCTTTTCGAATATTTTGATAACGATGAAGAAGATAACAATTAATGAAATATCGTTTTTTTCTCTTGTTCATAATGCTTTCGGTTTTTGGGTTCAGCCAGAAATCAAAAGTGGACTTAAAAGCTATTGAGAAAGGCCTTAAAAATCCTGATTCTCCGTACAATTATGATAAGCTTATTTTTAAGTATAAAGGATATCCGAAATCTTTAGACAGTATAGAGTCACAATACCTGTACTACGGAAGAAACTTTAGGAATGATAAAATAACGATTTCGGGAGAGGGATTTAAAGGTCTTGCGGAAGCTTTTAAAGAAGGCAATTTTGCAGACTGTATCAGGCAGGGAAAAACGCTGTATAATACGGACCCTACCAATCTGGATATTCTGCTGATCCTTCTCAGGGCCTATGACTCTTTAAAAGAAGGCAGCAATTTTATGCACCATCTGAATCAGTTCAGATCACTTACAGACGGTATAAAAAGTTCAGGAGACGGGAAGTCTGAGAAAACGGCTTACCTCGTCAATTCTGTGGGAGATGAATATATTTTGCTGAATATTCTGAATATAGGGCAGGATTATACGAGAAATTCAAGATCTGCCAAAGACGGCATGTTTGATGTCTGGGAAAAAGACGGCCGGCAGACCTATATCAAAATACTTTATTTAGACTAACTAATTAATCTTTAAAAAACACTTAGTGGAGTTATATTATTCATTTTCAGCATTAATCGTATTAGCATCAATATTTGCCTATCTTAACTACAGATTCCTAAAGCTTCCGAGTACTATCGGAATCATGGTGATTGCCATTGTGGTTTCTATTTTTCTGGTCATGTTTGGGGAAACGGTGCTTCCGAGAACATTCGGACATCTTCATAATCTGATGAGCAGCATCGATTTTACGGAAGTTCTGATGGGGGCTATGCTTAATTTCCTGCTTTTTGCAGGGGGAATCCATATTAATATTAATGACCTGAAAGAACAGTTCAGGCCTGTAGTGATATTTTCTACGGTCGGTGTTGTGATATCTACTTTTGTGGTAGGATTCGGGATGTTCTATTTGCTGCCTTTAGTGGGTGTAAAGCTTCCTTTTATCTATTGTCTTGTTTTTGGGGCATTGATTTCACCTACCGATCCGGTGGCGGTTTTAAGTGTTCTGAAGCAGGCTAACGTATCCAAATCATTAGAAACAAAAGTAGCAGGAGAATCCCTTTTCAATGATGGTATGGCTGTTGTGGTCTTTACAGTGGTCCTGCAGCTGGCAATCGGAAAAGAAGTGGATCTGGGAGTTGAGAACATTGGACTGCTTTTACTTAAAGAAGCGGGAGGAGGTCTTTTATTGGGAGTTCTTCTCGGGTGGACCACTTCAAAGCTTATGCGTGAAGTAGATGACTATATTATTTCCGTATTAGTGACGCTTTCTGTTGTGATGGGGGGGTATCTTATTGCAAGACAAATGCATATCTCCGGACCATTGACCATGGTAGCGGCAGGACTGTTTATGGGAAATTTCAACAGAAGCTTCAAAATGAAGTCCGTCACCCAGGATTATCTTATTAAGTTCTGGGAGCTGATCGACGAAATTCTGAATGCCGTATTATTCCTGTTCATCGGATTTGAGCTATTGATGATTAAGGACCTTAGACATTTTATGATTCCAGGGTTATTGGCAATCGTTGTGGTTTTACTGGCACGATTTATTTCGATCTGGGGCCCTACGAAGTTTATGTCACTCAGAACAAGGTTTAGCCCGCAGACGGTAAAAGTTCTTGTCTGGGGAGGAATCCGTGGTGGTGTTTCCATTGCATTGGCAATGTCTATTCCTAAGAGTGAATACAGCGAAATTATTTTAAGCATCACTTACTGTGTAGTTGTGTTCTCGATCGTTGTACAGGGGCTCACAATCGCAAAAGTGGCTAATCCTAAGCAGATTGCAAAAGAAGAGGAAGAGCAGGAGAGCGTGGTGGTAGAAGAGAATGCTTAATGCTTTAAAATAATATCTAATCAGCTATGGTTTAATGAGCAGTATAGTCAAAGAGATACAGGAGGCTTTAGCGGTCTTATCCATTCCTGAAAAAGCAGAATTTTTTCCAAAGTTTTTCAAGACGGGAAAAGGGGAATATGGAGAAGGAGATTTATTTCTGGGGGTAAAAGTTCCGGATCAGAGATCTGTGGCAAAAGCGTATTATCAAAAAATAAGTCTGGAAGAACTGAGCACTTTGATTTCTTCAAAGTATCATGAGCATAGGCTGACCGCACTTTTTATGCTGATTTTAAAGTTTGAGAAGACAAAAGATCCGGCGGCAAAAGAAGAAATAGTAACATTTTATCTGAATCATCTTCCCCATGTCAATAACTGGGATCTTGTAGATTCAAGCTGTTATAAAATCCTGGGCAGATATGCTTTTGAAAATCAGAAGGAACATCTTCTGAGAGATCTTTCAGAGTCTGAGGAGATGTGGCACAAAAGAATTGCTGTTGTAGGGACAATGCATTATGTGAAAAAAGGCTCATTTGAGCTGACCAAAGAATTGGTAACCAGAAATCTGAAACATCCTCATGATCTGATGCATAAAGCAAACGGCTGGCTGCTGAGGGAAATGGGGCAGAAAAATGAAGATGAGCTGATCAGTTATCTGAATAAACATTACAAAGAAATGCCAAGAACCTGCCTGCGATACGCTATCGAAAAGCTGCAGGAGGACCTTCGTCAGGATTATTTAAAAGGAAGGATCTGAAATGTATTAATTCTATCATTTTTTACAGGATAAAACCTCATTCTCTGATTAAAAAAGCAGAGCGTGTAAAGTATTTCAATTTAGAATTAAGTAATTTTGTCTTTTTAACCCCAATCATGAAAAAAATTCTCAGACTATTTATTCTGCTGCTTCCTTTATCATTCCTTACAAGCTGTTTTGATATTTTGGATAAGGTAAATGTGAAGGCAGACGGAACGGGAGAATATACCATTATTCTCAATGCCAGCAAAAGTAAAACAAGACTGGCATCAATTGCTAAAATGGAAACCATTAATGGGAAAAAAGTTCCCAAAAGATCAGAAATTGAAAACAAGATCAATGAAGCCGCCAAAATTTTCAGGGGAACTCCAGGGATCAGCAATGTGAAAACATCTATGGATTTTGATAATTATATCGTCAAACTGAGCTGTAATTTCAAAAAAATTGAAAATATCAACGCCGGACTGGAGAAGCTGAAATCCCAGAATATTTTGGGAAAAATGGTTCCAACACAGATTTACAGTCAAAATCCTGAGAAAAAAGCGTTGACGAGAAATAAGGTCAATACCTTCAAAACGGATTATGACCAGATGAGTAAGGCTGACAAAGAAGTTTTCAATGGGGCAAAATATACCTCAGTCATGCAGTTTGAAAATACGGTGAAATCCCAGACGAATAATGCTTATCTGCTTTCGCCAAATAAAAAAGCGCTTAAAATGGAGGCTGACATCCTGGATCTTATCCTTCAGAAAAAACAAATACAAAACACCATCCTTTTCCAATAAATTTCTAACATTTAGCCATGAAATCTATCTTATTAAAAACGCAAATAATTATTTTACTGGTCTTTGGCTTTGCCCTTGCCCTTGCTCAAAATAGCATGAAAATTCCTGATGATGCCATATTTTATATGGAAGTCAACGGAAAACAGCTTAATAACAAGATCAATTGGAATAAGCTGAATCCTTTGCTGCACGAGTTAAGCAAAAAAAGTAAAGAAAAACCATCATGGACGGATTATTCCAAAACGGGAATCAAATATGACGCCGTTCAGTATCATTACGCCAGTTTCAATGATTCTATTAATACCTACAACACTCATTTTATAATCGATAACAAGGAAAAGTTCCAGGAATTCGTTAATTCCGTTAAGAAAAAAGGACTGGAAGTTTCAAGAAAAAACAATTATTCTTACGTTGATATCGATGATGATATCTTCGTTGCCTGGAACGAAAGCCGTGCTGTTCTCAGCCTGGTAAGCTATACCAAGCCCTACAAAGACCTTTGGAAAGAGGAGGCTGTAGCAGACAGTGTCGCTATTGTCGCTGATAGTGCTGTTGCTGTTGACAGCGCTTATGCCGAAGAAATGGAAAGACCTTTTGACTATAAAGAGGAGATCGAAAACCTGAAGGAAGACATCAAATACCTGAAGGAGAATATCAAAGAAAACAATCTTGAAATAGCAAGGATCCAGAAAGACATCAAATACCTTCAAAAACATCACAAATATCCTAAGGAAAAAGAGAATGCCGCAAGCCCTGAACAGGAAGGAGAGGACAACTATCAGAGAGAAGGGTTATATGATGAATCAGAAGAAGATAAGGCCTTTCAGAAGGAACAGGATTCTATCCGCAGGGAAAATTTCAGGATCGTCAAAAAATATGCTGAAGACCATTTTGACCGCTATTTCAGCTCTAACCTGGACGTTGAGGCCTCTAAAGAAATGCTGGCCTTCAGGGATACCAATTCTGATATTTTTGTTTATACGGATTACGGAAGAATCGTCAATGAAGGAATTTATGGTAAGATGATAAATCGCTATGATTTCGGGCAGGTTTTCCAGAATATGTACAACTCAAATTCTGCATACAATCTGTATTTTGATAAAGATAAAGTGAAGCTGGTCAATAATTATCAGCATAAAAATACTGAGATCCAGAAAAATATTTCATCGATCTATAAAGGAAAGAAAAACAAAAAGCTGCTGGATCTGATCAGTGAAAAAAGTGTAGGTTATTATGCTGTGAATGTCAATGGAGGAAAATGTTTTGATCTGATGTACAGCCTTCTTCAGGATTCGGGAGAAAGTGATTATAAAAAAGAAATGGAGCTGATCATGGAGACGATGAAAATCATCCTGGATGAAGAAGCTATTGCCAGGATCGCTCCCGGAAACGGAATTTTTGTTCTGAATGAGCTGAAGCCCAAAACAGTAGAATATACGGATTACGAATATGATGATGATTATAATGAAAAAGAAGTAAAGAAAACCAAAGAGGTAGCAGTTCCTGATTTTACTTTCGCATTTGCAACGGAGAATGAAGGGTACTGGAAGCGGATTTTTAATTTGTTGACTACGAACAAAAAGCTGGCTAAAAAGTTCTCAAAAAAAGGAGATTTTTATTCTTTTAAAGAAGAAAAAGAGAGTGGTTACTTTGATCAGCTGTTCTTTACAGTAAAAGACGGGGTTGTTTATGTGATGAGCTCTACGGAAAATATTCTTCCTGCTGCTCAATCCGAAGCTTCAAGAAAATGGGCAAAAGACTCATCAAAGTATCCTTTATCCGGAAGGCTGGATCTGAAGAAGCTTCTGACAGGTTTGGATAAAGAGTTCAAAAGCCCTTCGGAAAGAAAAACATTGGAAGCAATCAGAAAAAATATAGGAGAATTATACTATAAGACAGAAGTAAAAGGAGAAAGTATTCAGACTGAAATGAACTATATCATCAAAGACTCTGAAAACAGCCTGATGTATTTCTTTGATCTGTTTGACCAGATTTTTAAAACCAAAGAAACAGAAAAGAAAACGCAAATATTATAGATGAATAAAAAAAGGATTATTGTCCCGTTAATTCTGATACTCGCTGTTACGGTGTATTGGGTGTTTTTTCATAAAGATAAGACGCTTAAGTTTATTCCGGACAACGCGGATGCCGTTGTTTTGATCGATGTAAAAAAATTAACGGGGCAGTATATCTTCAGTTTGGTGGCATATCCTTCCCATTGGTCCGGAGTCGGGGCAAAAGATAAGAATCTGGCTTCTCTGAAAGATGCCGGGATCAGAATACCGGATTTTTTGCAGATCTTTCATATTAAAGATTCAAAATTTTCAGAGTGGTATACGGTCATAGAGCTTAGAGATCCTCAAAAATTCAGAACATTCTTAAAGGCCCGTAAATTTATTGATAAAGAGGAGGGACGTTTTCAAAAAGATCAGTTCTTTCTCATAATTGAACAAGAATATTGTATCTTAGGAACGTCTGATAAAGCTTTTGAATCTATAAAAAAACAGATTTTTCAGTCTTCCAAAAAGAATGCTTTGAATGCTGATCAGTTTATTCATAGTACATTGGGAAGTGTTTCTTTTATTTCAGGTGAAAAAATTCAGAACTTTTCTCTTGAACTGAAAAATGATGAGCTCGAAATAAAAAATAGCTCAGCCCCGGAAATAATACCCTCTATTGCTTCCGGACTTCAGGAAAGAAATCATTTCCTGGAAATGGAGCTGGATGCTGAGAATATAAAAAGATATGCCCGTTTTTTCAACAAAAGCATTGCTGATTCATCGCAGATCAGTTATCTCAGAGCGACCGCTGACCTTAAGCAGGTAAATGATACCATTGTCAGTTATGGCTATGATGATAACTTTAATGAAATTGAACAAAAGACATTTCAAAAAATTACCCAGCCCAGCTACATCATTGATCTTCAAAGCCAGAATCCGGATAAAACATGGGATTTTTTCCAATCCAAAAAATGGCTCAATACCCGGGAGCAGTTCACTGCAATTCCGTTTCAACCCAATAACATCAGTAAAAAAAGGAATGGATTGGTCATACGGTCTACCGGAATACCAATTTCGCTATCCCCAGGATTACATGAAAATTACATTCTGATTAGAAATAATGCTTTATTGTTTTCATCTTTAAAAACTCTAAGTGACACAGAAAAAAAGTTCATTTCAGATATAGACTATGTACTCTATGGGAATAAAGGAAGTGATTATTGGGTGAAAGTGAAAGTAAAAAAAGGAGAATTACCTTTAATTTTAAGATGGTAAAAATGTACAATATTTAAAAATGAATATGGAGTAATGGACCCGTCAGAAGTTATTTTGCTTAAAACAATCACGCACTATTCTTTGCATTTTGTTTTTCCTGTCTTTATCGCTTTGATCTTTTATCGTGAAAACTGGAAGAAAGTGTATCTTATTCTCCTGGCCACCATGCTTGTAGATCTGGATCATCTTTTTGCCAATCCGGTCTTTGATCCGACAAGGAATAGTGTAGGCTTCCATATTTTACATTCATATTATGCAATCGCAGTATATGTTCTGATGCTGTTTTTTAAAGGAAATATCAGAATTATAGGAATTGGATTGCTGTTTCATATGCTGACAGATTTTCAGGACTTTATATTATGGAGGTATTAAAATAAGATTAATATTTTCTTTTAATATTTCAAATTTTATAGATTTTTCGTATTTTGTAGTCACCTTATGAGACCTAAAGAATTTTTACATTATACTTATATTCTTCCCATCCTTGCAGTAGGTTACTACTTTTCCGGGTTGATGGGAACAGGGGTTATTTATGATATTACTGCCGGGATTTTACTCATCGGAAGTGTTTTATCGGCAGTGCATCATGCAGAAATGGTAGCACATAAAGTGGGAGAACCCTTCGGAACTATTATTCTGGCTCTCTGTATCACGATCATTGAAGTGGCGCTGATCATCTCACTGATGGTCGCCGGTGGAGATCAGGCGATCACACTGGCCAGAGATACGGTTTTTGCTGCTGTGATGCTTATTCTTAATGGAATTCTGGGAATCTGTATCCTGGTGGGCGGCGTTAAATATCATGAACAGTTTTTCGCAAGAACTTCTGCCACCACTTATCTGGTAAGTATCGTTTCTATCTTGATCCTTACCCTTGTCCTTCCTAACTTTACTTCAAGTGTTAATGGTCCTTTTTATAACGAAGCACAGCTTATCTTTATATCCATTGCCTGTCTTGTCATCTATGGAGTGTTCCTGATGGTACAGACGGTGCGCCACAGAAGTTATTTCATAGTTCCTGACGAACATCCGGAAGAACATTATATCCCTTCATTGACCAAAACGCTCATAAGCTTTGTTTTTCTGATCATCTGTCTTGCCATTGTAGTTCTTATGGCAAAAGGGCTGTCTGATACGATAGAAGATATGGTACGAAGTCTGGGAGCACCAAAATCTCTGGTTGGGGTAATTATTGCTGCTGTAGTTCTTCTTCCGGAAGGAGTAGCTGCTATACGGGCTGCCAAAAGTAATCAGATCCAATCCAGTTTAAATCTGGCTTTAGGGTCGGCTTTGGCAAGTATAGGACTTACGATTCCGGCTGTTTCTACAGTTTGTATTCTATATGACATCCCGTTGGTTTTAGGCTTAGACAAGAAAGATGTTATTCTGCTTTCTCTATCCGTATTTATCGTAATGCTTTCATTGAGCCGGGGAAAAACGAATATCCTCTACGGAACGGTTCTTTTGGTGAATCTGGCGGCTTATATCTTTACGGTAATAGTTCCTTAAATAGAAAATAGAAGTTAGATATTAGAAGTTAGAGGTTAGAGGTTAGTTGGGTGTATTTCACGATTGTGAAAACCTGGAATGAGTACCTCGAAACCGCTACAGCCTTCTGGCCAGTTCCATTTTGAACGCCATCAGCTTTGCAATGTTTTCGGATTTATAGATGGCCATGTCCGCATTTTCTCCTACGAAGTTTTCTTCGATAGTGGTTCGCCATAGTTCGAGCCATCTGTCAAAGTGTTTCTGTTCCATAGCCTGTATCTCATTGATCGGAAAATGTACTCCCATGGGATTTCCTTTGTACGTCATCTGTCCGAAGAGTATAGATTCCCAGAAAGAATACATCTTCGGGAGATGCTTGTCCCAGTTTACTTTGGCAATATCATTAAAAAAGAACCCAATGGTCTCATCCTTTACGACCTTTGTATAAAATGCATTGACAAGATGTTCTATATCTTCTCTTGATTCCAGTTTTTTCATATTTCAAATGTACTGCAAAATCGAATGAGAAGGCAAATGATTCCATTGATAAAATTCATGAAAACAATATTTTATCTTCATTTTGAATTGATAAAAACAATTCGCTGAATAACTTTATGAATATCTTTTTCTTCAGCTTTACAGACATCCACTATTGTCGGATATTGAAGAATTGTTTCAATGGGCTTTTCAGGGAGTTTTGCTGTAGCTTTTGAGGCTTTTGGAGGATTGCTTACCTTTGCGATCATAAATAATGTATCCGTTACCGAAGAGGTATAAAAGAATAAATGAATTTAGATTTATATAAAAAACAGGCTTTACAAAAGCATAAAGAACATAAAAAATTTCTGGAGGGGCTTAAGAAGAAACCGCCCAGGAACCTTGATTATATTGTACAGGAAACGCATGATGAAGTTTTTGAAGAGATAGACTGTTTGCAGTGTGCCAACTGCTGTAAAACAACAGGTCCTCTGTATACGGAAAAAGATATCGAACGTATTGCCAGGCATCTTCGGATGAAACAGGCTGATTTTGAAGCCAGGTTTTTGAGGGTGGATGAAGATAACGACAAAGTACTGCAAAATTTGCCCTGCTTTTTCCTGAATGATGACAATACCTGCTCCATCTACGAAGTAAGACCAAAAGCATGTCGTGAATATCCACATACTGACCGTAAAAAGATCTACCAGATCAATAATCTAATGCTTAAAAATACGGTAATCTGTCCTGCTGCGTTTGAATTTGTGGAAAAAATGATGAAGAACGCGGCAAAATGATTAAGGCTGAAAGTAAGGGGCTGGGAAATAGAAGTCTTGCAGTCAGTCATTAATCCTGGTATTTCATTGGTTTTATAAAGTTTTGTTTAAGTAATAAAACGTTGCAGAGTAACTTTTCAGAACTTAGTTTTCCTCTTCCGTGCTTCTGCCAATTCTATTCTGAATCGACTATAAATTATTTTGTGAAATCCTCTTAAATAATTATAAAGTACGTTAAATAAGTTAGTTACACATAATTTTATAAATGATGTCTCGTTTAAATTAAACAATCATTTAAAATATTACATTATGAAAAAGTTATTTTTAACTGCGGCATTTACATTGACCGGAGTAGTGGCAATATCGGCCCAGACAGAACAAAACAAACCAGCTGAAAATCCTGCTACTACCCCATCCACAACTCAAACGCAGCAGCCGGATTCTAAGACTAACACCATTCCGGATACCGGAACTCCACAACAAAACACGACAACTACTACGACCACAGTAGAAACTACACCAGCTACTGAGCCAACAAGTACAGTAACCCCTACGGATGCCACCAAACCGGCAGATTCTACAAAAGAAGAAAAGAAATCTCATAAAAAGAAAAAGTAGCAGAAATTCATTTGAGCAAACACTAGTTGAAATCCTGGAATCTCGTATTTCAGGATTTTTTTATATCCCGTAAAATACACTAATGGATTTACTTTTTACCTGAAAGCAGGCATCTGGTATCCAATGTATATAACCTGTGAATGAATGATTTTCTTCAGCTCTGTCAGCTTTTCCTGTACTTCTGCCGCGGGAAGAGAAGAATGTATTCATCAATGTTTTTGAAGGCGTTTTCCATCCTGATAAAAATAAAAAAGTGCTGCATGTAGCAGCACTTTCTCCTTTCTCTTTTTACTTTTTTCCCATTTCCCCGGGAACAGGCTGTATGAAAAAAGGTCGGGAACTTTTCCCAACCTTGTCTTTTTATGTTTACACAACTCCTTGAGCCAACATTGCTTCTGCTACTTTTACGAAGCCTGCGATATTTGCCCCTTTTACGTAGTTTACATAACCGTCTTCGTCTTTTCCGTAGTCTCTGCAAGCTTTGTGGATTCCGATCATGATTTCCCTTAATCTTGCGTCAACCTCTTCAGAAGTCCAGTTAAGACGGATAGAGTTCTGAGTCATTTCTAATCCTGACGTAGCAACACCTCCAGCGTTGGAAGCCTTACCAGGAGAGAATAATACTTTATTGTCTAAGAAATAGTTGATAGCGTCTAGTGTAGAAGGCATGTTGGCAGCCTCAGTTACACAAATACATCCATTTTCAACTAATTTTTTTGCATCGTCCAGATCCAGTTCGTTTTGGGTTGCAGAAGGGAATGCTACATCACATTTTACTTCCCAAGGGCGTTTTCCGGCATGGAATTCAGCAGATGGATATTTTTTAACATAATCTTCAGCTCTGTTATTTCCTGAAGATCTCAATTCTAATAAATAATCGATCTTCTCGCCGCTGATACCATCTTTATCGTAGATATACCCATCAGGACCAGAGATTGTTACCACTTTAGCACCAAGTTCACTTGCTTTTTTGATAACACCCCAAGCTACGTTTCCGAAACCTGATACCGTTACTGTTTTTCCCTGGAAATCCTGTCCGATAGTCTTAAGCATCTGCTCAGCGAAGTATACAACTCCGTATCCTGTAGCTTCAGGACGGATCAATGAACCTCCGTAAGCAAGACCTTTTCCGGTAAGAACTCCCGTAAACTCGTTTCTGATTTTCTTGTACTGCCCGAAAAGATATCCGATCTCTCTTGCTCCTACACCGATGTCTCCTGCAGGTACATCTGTTTCAGGACCGATGTGCTTGCATAATTCTGTCATGAAAGCCTGGCAGAAACGCATTACTTCCATATCAGATTTACCTTGAGGATCAAAATCCGAACCTCCTTTACCTCCTCCCATTGGAAGAGTTGTTAAAGAGTTTTTGAATACCTGTTCGAAAGCTAAGAACTTAAGAACGGATAAGTTTACCGTAGGGTGGAAACGGATTCCTCCTTTGTATGGACCAATAGCAGAGTTCATCTGAATTCTGAAACCTCTGTTAACCTGAATCTCTCCTTTGTCATCAACCCATGGAACTCTGAAAATAATAATTCTTTCAGCTTCAGCCATTCTTTCAAGCAGCTTCATTCCGTTATATTCTTTCTTCGTAGCAATGAATGGAATTACAGTTACGGCAACTTCTTTTACAGCCTGTAAGAATTCCGGTTCGTTAGGATTTTTTGCTTCAATTTTTGCAATAAACTCTTGGATTTTCTGGTCAATATTATATTGTTCCATATATTAAGGTTGAATATTATTGTCAACAAATTTAATTTTTTTTTCAAGATTCACAACACTCTATTTCAACATTGTTAAAAATTAAATAATAATGTTTGGGAATATTATTAAATTAATAATTTATGATCAAATTTTATTAAAAATGAAATGTTATGTGTGAAATAATGCGATATTAAGAAATCATTAATTCTTAAATTGCGATAAATTGCCTCCCGGAAAACGATTTTACTTTCCCTAAAAGTTCCAATTCTAAAATTATCGGTAAAATTTTATGCGAAGAAACTGAAATCAATTGGGCGAGATCGTCCAGAGAAATCTGTGGATTCTCTTTTATGGATTGATATATTGTATTTTGATTGTCAGTCAGTTGTATTGTTGTCTCACTATAAGGGAAAAGCTCTTCTATTTTTTCCCTGGGATTGCTGAATCCAAGTATTTCCACCAGATCTTTGACCGTTGAAATGGCCGTAGCTTTATTATGGAAAATCAGTTGATTACAACCCTGGCTATAGACGTCAGTAATCTTTCCCGGAAGAGCAAAGACATCCCGGTTATAATCATTGGCGAAGGCTGCTGTGCTTACAGATCCGCCTCCAAATCCGGTTTCTACTACAATAGTTGAAGGGGAAATTCCGGCCACAATTCTATTTCTCTGAATGAAATTTTCCCGGTCTGGTTTTCTCGAAGAGCTGAATTCAGTCAGCAAGGCACCTCCTTCCTGAAGAATTTTTTCTGAAAGTTTCTTATTCCTTGAAGGGTATAAAAATTGAAAGCCGTGGGCAAGAACCGCTACAGTAGGCTTCCCGTTACGGATTGACTGCTCATGAACCTCTTTATCCACTCCCAGTGCCAGACCGCTTACTGATGTATAGTGAAAAGGTTGGGTGGCCCCAAAAAAATCTTCAATGAATTGCCGGCCATAAGCGGTCATATTCCGGGTTCCTACAATACTTATTTTTTGTAATGAATCATCAAAGTTTCCTTTTTGATAAAGGATAGCGGGAGCATCAGTACATTCGTTGAGAAGAAATGGTGTTTCATTAAGATGTCTTATCCTTATCCTGATATTATTCTTTTCGCAAAATTTCAATTCTTCTTCTGCGAATTTCAAATGATCAGGATTGCCTATGTCAGAAACGGTTTTCAGACCTATTCCTTCCAGTTTCTTATACTCTTTTTTTGCTCTTTGCCAGGTCTCCCGGGCACTACCGAAAGTCCGGACAAGCTTATGAAAATTGATATCGCCAATCTGGCTGCATTCGCGAAGGGCGATGGCATAGAAATGTTCTTCGGAGGTCATGTGTGTTTTTTTTCAAATGTAGTGAATTAAGTTTTTATTTCTTTCTCAATTCATCCAAATGATCCCATATGTCATCCCTTTTTTTATACGGAAGTTCTGAGAAATCTTCAGGGTGATTTTCTTTATATTCCTGCCACAATTTGTCATCCTTCTCACTATAATAATTGGGGAATTCCCATATATATCTTTTCTTCTTTTCACCCACATTTTTAAATGCGAAAGCGATAATACTGCCGACTATAGCTCCTGAAAGGTGGGCCTGCCATGAAATCTTACTGCGTTCCTGCATATTATAGAACAGCTCTTCCGGGAGCATCCCCCAGACCAGACTTCCATAATAGAGTACTACAAGCATTGAAACGGTCAGAAGTTTTGTATTCCATTTAAATACCCCGCTGAAGAAAAGGAAAAAGGCCAGTACGTAAACCACACCACTGGCACCGATGGTACAGGTATACATATAATCACCGGTAAAAATGTCAATAGGAGGAAGTAACCATACTAAAAGCCCTGTAGCCAGCCAGCCGATAATGAAAACTTTATTGGCAACCAGGGGATAGAATTGGTATAATAGGAACATTAAAGCAGCAATAGGGATCGAATTTCCTATGATATGGTCCATATTTCCATGCAAAAGGGGAGAGGTGATCACACCGAGCAGCCCTTCCGGTAAAAGAGGAATAATGGCTCCGAAGCAACTTCCAAAAAAGCCGTGTGTTTGTAAAAAGTATCCGAACCACATTGCGGAAAGCATCAGCAATGGGTATATAACCGCTCTTTTGGAAATTACATTTTTAAACATGGAGATTCTACGTCAAATCAAAAGCCAATAGTGAATTTCGGAAAATTTGTCGATGAATTTCTCCTACTGACCTGATTTTAAGACAAAAGGTATCAATTTTATTTTTTCAACCTTATGGTTTGGCATTGAATTTATAGATATAGTTTGTTGAATGAGGTTAAAAATCTATTAAATAACCATTTTATAGCAGGGAATTATTTTTTGAAAAAAATTATATTAATTATTTTTGTAATGAAAATTATATAGAGAATGAAGAAGTTTTTATTGATTCTTTCGTTTTTTACGGGGATTTATGCAAGTGCACAAGAAGAATTAAAAAAAGATTCGGTGGTGATAGATACCGTAAAAAGCTGGTCAGTGTTGGGAAAAAATACATTAATGATCAATCAGGCGGCCTTTTCAAACTGGGTAGGAGGAGGAGCTAACAACGTAGGATGGCTTGCCGGTGTCAATTACAATCTGACTTATGAAAAGGACAATGATCTTTGGGAAAACATTATTGTGTCAGGATACGGACAGAATGATACCAAAGGAATAGGAATAAGAAAGACTCAGGATGTTCTCAATATATCTAGCAATTATGGAAGAAAGTTTTTGAAAAGCTGGTATTTCTCTTCGGGAGTAGGGCTGCAATCCCAATTCGCTCCGGGATATGAGGACGGAAATAATCCTGAGGCAAAAAAAATCTCAAATTTTATGGCACCCGGTTACCTGAATGTCGGTATGGGGATCACTTACAGGCCGAATGAAGATTTAACGGTTACCTTTCGTCCTACCAACGCCAGATGGACCCTGGTTCTGGATAAAAGTCTTCAGATTGCAGGAAATTATGGTCTGAAAAGCGATGGCGATTCTTCTTTACTGCAGTTTGGTTTCCTGGGAACAGCCATCTATAAATTGAAAATCATGGAAGATATTTACCTGACCAATACCGCTTCTGTATTCTCAAATTATCTGGATCACCCTGACAGGCTGGTTCTTGCTTATGGAGCTCTGTTGAACCTGAAGGTCAACAAATATATTTCATCCAATATAACGGTAGATTTATTATATGACCACAATCAGATAGAAAAGACACAGTTAAAGCAAACATTAGGGATTGGTTTTGCCTATACGCTGGATAATGGAGTGAAACGTTCTGACCGTAAGGACAGCCAGTGGTGGATCAGGAAATAAGCGTAATACTATAAATTAAAGTAAAAGTACTTCAGCAATGAAGTGCTTTTTTTGTTTTTTGAAACTACTGTAATTTTAAGTTGGTTTAAGTTTATCGTATAGGGTTTTTGTATGTAAATGGTTTGATTTCAGGGTGTTGTGAGGGCGGATTTAAATATGTTAAATTCATTTTAAAGTGAATTTTATGCAGGCATAAATTATTATTTATACATTTGTATAAATCGTTAATTATGAAAAAACTTTTATTGATGGCTTCCGTCTCCTTCGGAGCCTTAGCTGCGGCTCAGGAAACAAAAGCTGAGGCACCTGTAGCAGATACCGTTAAAGCATGGTCTATCCAGGGACAAAATACATTAATGCTCAACCAGGCCGCCTTTTCAAATTGGGTAGGAGGGGGAGCCAACAACGTAGGTTGGCTTGCCGGTGTCAATTATAATATGACGTATGAAAAAGGAAAAGATCTTTGGGAAAATATTATTATTCTTGGGTACGGGCAAAATAATACCCAGGGAACAGGAGTAAGGAAAACCCAGGATGTAATCAACCTTTCTACAAATTATGGTAGGGAGTTCGCCAAAAGCTGGTATTACTCAGCAGGAACCAGCCTTCAGACTCAATTCGCACCGGGTTATGAAGATGGCAATAATCCTGATGCTAAAAAGATCTCTAATTTCTTTGCTCCTGCATATTTAAATCTTGGTGCCGGGGTTACGTATCGTCCCAATGATAATTTAACCGTGACCTTACGTCCGGCTAACGCAAGATGGACTTTCGTTTTAGATAAAGAGCTTCAGACTGCAGGAACTTACGGGCTTAAAAATGACGGTGATTCATCACTGTTCCAGTTCGGTTTCCTGGGAACAGCCATCTATAAAATAAAAATTATGGAGAATATTAACCTGACCAATACAGCTTCTGTATTTTCAAATTATCTTGATCATCCGGACAGATTGGTACTTGCCTATGGAGCAGTGTTGAATATGAAGATCAACAAGTATATTTCATCCAATATTACACTGGATCTGTTGTATGACCATAATCAGATATGGAAAACCCAGCTGAAGCAGACATTGGGAGTAGGTTTTGCCTATAACATAGAAAAAGGGAAAAAACGTTCGGATAATAAAGATAACCAAAGCTGGTTAAAATAATCCCAACAGAATACATAATAAAAAGCACTTCCGTTTAAGAAGTGCTTTTTTATTATCAATATATATAAGTCTTAAAATTCTATATCTACTTCAAGTTTCTCAGCCAGCAGCTTTGAAATTTTTTCTTTTAGGGGCTCAATGTCGATATTCTGCATCGCATCATTTGCAAAAGCATATAAAAGTAATGCCTGAGCTTCTTTTTTAGAGATTCCTCTTGCTCTCAGATAGAACAGGGCATCTTCATTCAGCTGACCTACTGTACATCCGTGAGAGCATTTTACATCATCTGCAAAGATCTCCAACTGAGGTTTTGTATCGATGCTGGCACCCTCACTTAAAAGGACATTATTATTCTGCTGGTAAGCATTCGTTTTCTGAGCGATCTTGTCAACAAATACCTTTCCGTTGAAAACTCCATGCGCATTGCCATCAAAAATACCTTTATAGTTCTGATAACTTTCACAGTTCGGGAAGTTATGGTGAACCGCTGTATGGTGGTCTACCAGCTGATCTTTCCCTATAATGGTGATCCCGTTCATGAATGAATTGATGTTTGATCCATTATGAATAAAATCAAGATTGTTTCTTACCAGCTTACCTCCGAAAGAGAATGTGTTGACAGTCGTTAGGCTGTCTTTCTCCTGTTTTGCGAAAGTACTGTCAATAAGATATGAGGTATTGTTATCATTCTGAAGTTTATGCCAGTCTGCTTTTGCGTTCGGATAAGTGAAGATCTCCGTCACAGAGTTTGTCAGCACATAAGTGGTGTCAAAATTATGGTGACTTTCAATGATCTCTACTTTTGCTCCTTCTTCCACGATCAATAGATTTCTCGTGTTGTAGAAAGTGTTTTCTTCCTGATTTTGAGAAATATAGAAAACATGGATTGGTTTTTCGATCACTACATTTTTAGGAACTTTCAGGAAGAATCCATATTTGCAGTAAGCAAGATTTAGATTTGTAAAGGCCTGTTCTTTAGAAGCGATCGTGTTGAAATATCTTTCAAAAACCTCTTTATGCTTCTCATCGTTCAATGCATAGTTGAATGAAAGGAACTCTACATTTTCAATAGAAACCTTTGAAAGTTCTTTGTGAAGCTTACCATTCACAAAAACGATCCAATCGAAATTCTCTTCACCCAGGTGCAGCTGGTCAAACTGTTCCTTAGTGATATTATGGTGCTCATTCGGAAAGAAGCTATAGTCTTTTTCCGTGATCTCCTTTAGATTGGTATATTTATATTCTTCGTCTTTCTTTGTCGGAAAACCAATGTTTTCAAATCTTTGAAGAGCTGCTTTTCTGTCATCATCCAGAAATCTGTGACGAAGACTCTCCAAAAATTCATTATGGTTCTCTATAATTTGTTCTTTTAATGCCATTACTGGTATATCTGTGGTTTGCACCATTTTTTCTTTTTATTTGAACTAAAATATTGTTATTCCAAGAAATAAGGAATCCAATTTTTAATATTAGGGATTCTTCATTTTACGACGCTTCATTCAGAAAGACCGTGAAAATGTTTTAATCTCCGAAATAATCGATTCCCTCCTTAGTTAAGAAGCCAGTCGTACCCTTTTTCTTCAAGTTCCAATGCCAAAGATTTATCACCTGTTTTGATGATCTTTCCGTTGGCCAGAACGTGAACGAAGTCAGGCTGAATATAGTTTAGCAATCTCTGATAGTGAGTGATCAAAAGAACTGCGTTTCCTTCATTTTTAAAATGGTTTACCCCATCTGCCACGATTCTTAAAGCATCGATATCCAGTCCTGAATCGGTTTCATCAAGGATCGCTAATTTAGGGTTAAGCATCATCATCTGGAAGATCTCATTTCTTTTCTTTTCACCTCCTGAAAATCCTTCATTCAGTGATCTTGAAAGGAAATCTTTTTTGATCCCCAGTTTTTCAGATTTCTCACGGATCAGTGCAAGCATTTCTTTTGCCGGCATTTCTTCCAATCCATTAGCTTTTCTTGTTTCGTTCAAAGCAGCTTTGATAAAGTTCGTTACAGAAACTCCCGGAATTTCCACGGGATACTGGAAAGAAAGGAAAATTCCTTTGTGTGCTCTGTCTTCAGGAGCGTCCTCAATGATGTCTTCTCCTTCGAAAAGAATCTCTCCACCGGTTACTTCGTAATCCTCTTTCCCGGCAATTACAGAAGAAAGGGTAGATTTACCGGCTCCGTTCGGCCCCATGATAGCGTGAACTTCACCCGGCTTTATTTCAAGATTAATACCTTTTAATATTTCTGCGCCATCTTCAATTTTGGCGTGAAGGTTTTTAATTTCTAACATTTTATTTGCTTAAACAAATTATTTTTGAATTCTATATACTAAACTTTCAGGCTGACCAGGGACATCATTAAGGGTCCCGATTTGTATCATACCTGCCTTTTCCAAAACTTTAACAGAAGCTATATTGCTGGGGCGGACAATTGCGAATATTTCTTCTTTATTTTCCTCATTAAACCCGAAATCTATAGCTTTCTTTGTGAATTCTGTGGCGTATCCTTTCCCCCATGCCTCGGAAGCCAAACGATAGCCTAAATTCAATTTTTCTTCTTCTCCGTAGAGTTTATAGCTCAGCCCTCCAAAACCTATTGTATTTTCGGGAATGTCCTTTTCGGCGATCACCCAGCCTCCAAAATCATACTTGTCCCAATGATCAAGCATTCTGGCAAATGTGCTTTCCGCTTTTTCAAAACTCATCGGTCCGCTTGGATTATGAATATTGGTTTCAGGGTCATGATTAATTTCAAAGAATCTTTCAAAATCTTCTTTTGCAGGTTTTCTTAAAATTAATCTTTCCGTAGCTATCATATCTTTATTACCCTACTGATCCTTCTAATGAAATTTCCAATAGCTTTTGTGCTTCAATAGCAAACTCCATTGGAAGCTTATTTAAAACTTCTTTACTGAAGCCATTCACGATCAGAGCAATAGCTCTTTCTGTATCGATCCCTCTCTGGTTACAGTAGAAAATCTGGTCTTCCCCGATCTTTGAAGTTGTTGCCTCGTGCTCCAGCTGAGCAGAAGGATCTTTGATCTCAATATAAGGGAAAGTGTGTGCTCCACATTCATTACCCATCAATAGCGAGTCACACTGAGAGAAGTTTCTGGCTCCTTTTGCAGAAGGCATTACTTTTACCAGTCCTCTGTATGAGTTTTGAGATTTTCCTGCAGAAATACCTTTTGAGATGATGGTTGACCTGGTATTTTTTCCAATGTGGATCATTTTTGTTCCTGTATCTGCATACTGGTGATTGTTCGTTACAGCGATAGAGTAGAACTCTCCGATGGCTCCGTCACCTTTCAGGATACAAGATGGATACTTCCATGTTACCGCTGAACCTGTTTCAACCTGTGTCCATGAGATTTTCGCGTTTCTTTCGCAAAGTCCTCTTTTCGTTACAAAGTTGAATACACCTCCTTTCCCTTCTTCATTACCAGGATACCAGTTCTGTACGGTTGAATATTTAATTTCCGCATTATCCAGTGCGATCAGTTCCACTACCGCAGCGTGAAGCTGGTTTTCATCTCTTGAGGGAGCTGTACATCCTTCAAGATAAGAAACATAACTTCCTTCGTCAGCGATCACAAGAGTTCTTTCAAACTGTCCTGTTCCTGCCTGATTGATACGGAAGTAAGTGGAAAGTTCCATCGGGCATTTTACCCCTTTGGGAATATAGCAGAAGCTTCCGTCAGAAAATACTGCGGAATTCAATGCGGCATAAAAATTATCTCCTCTCGGAACTACTTTTCCAAGATATTTTCTCACCAGATCAGGGTGATTTTTAATAGCTTCAGAAATTGAACAGAAAATAATTCCTTTTTCTGCCAATGTTTCCTGGAAAGTGGTTTTCACAGAAACTGAGTCCATTACAATATCTACGGCAACTCCGGAAAGTCTTTTCTGTTCCTCAATATTGATCCCCAATTTTGCGAAAGTTTTCAATAACTCAGGATCTACCTCATCAAGGCTTGCCAATTCAGGCTTTACTTTAGGAGCAGCGTAGTAACGGATCGCTTGAAAATCAGGCTTTTCATATTTGATATTCGCCCAGCCGGGTTCTATCATTTTTTGCCAGATTTTAAAAGATTCCAGTCGCCATTCAGTCATCCATTCCGGCTCTTCTTTTTTAGCAGAGATGGCACGGACGATATCCTCATTTAAACCAATCGGGAAATCTTCATAATCAATCTTGGTCTCCCAACCGAATTCATATTTTTTATTTTCTAAATCGACTCTTAGATCGTCTTCAGTGTATTTTGACATTAATTAAATAATTAAAAAATTAAATGATTAAAAAATTAGTTTTGTTTCTTCGTATCAGTTTTAGAGAGATAATCAATAAATTTTGATAGTTGTCTGGAAACCAATTTGCAATCATTAATTAGTTCATTTGTATCTTCATCATATAACAGTGAGCAAAGATGTAACATATTTCTTACTTCTGCACAGCTTCCTTTAGAATATTTTAAATATCGGATAAACTGTGTGTTATTATTGTACTCACTCCCTTCTGCAATATTATTAGAAATTGACAGTACCGCTCGCTTAAGCTGGTTAGTCAGTTCAAATTCTTTTTTAAACTTGTCCTTACTTAAAAGATTAAAAATGTTTTGGGTTAGATTGACTGTAATTTTGTATACTTCGAAAGTTTCAAATTCAGCAGCCATTACTAATCTTTAAATTTTTTAATCATTTAATCTTTTAATAGCTACAAGCTAAATGATTCTCCACATCCACATGTTCTGGATGCATTCGGGTTATTGAAAATAAACCCTTTCCCATTCAAGCCTCCTGAATATTCAAGAGTGGTTCCCGCTAAGTAGAGGATGGATTTTTTATCGATGATAATTTTGATATTATTATCTTCAAAAACCTGATCTGTGTCTGTTTTTTGGTTGTCAAACTTTAAAACATACTCTAAACCAGAGCATCCGCCGCTTTTTACCCCAACTCTTATATAATCTTCAGCAGGGTTAAAACCATCTTCCGTCATTAGCTGGATGGCTTTCTCCTTTGCATGATCTGATACTTTTATCATTGTATTTATTTAGAATGATTTAATGATGCAAAAATACGAACAAAAATCAGGATATAAAAATCAGCATTTTTATTTTATCGATTTTTATCATTGATGAGTTTAACCTTGGTAAGGTTTTGAAATCCAAAATACAAATTGACCTAAAAATGAAAAAATTAGCCATTATAGCGCTGGCCCTCTTTATACAGCAGGTTTCCGGACAAACCAACAGGTTTGTATATCAGGTAACGATGAAGCCGGATGCGGAAAATAAGAATGATATCAAGACCGAAAATGCCTATCTGGATATTTCTCCTGAGAAATCGGTTTTTTATTCTGAAAACAGGATCAAAAGAGATTCTGTCATGCAGAAGGCCTTTCAGGGTGGAGGCGGAAGAGGAAGCATCAACAGGGATCAGCTGGATGGGCTGAGAACCAATATCAGCTATTCTGTTGAAAAGGATAAAGCCAATCAGAAAACTTTTTTTAAGGATAGAATTGGAAGGGATCTGTATCTGTATGAAGAAGACAGGCCTGTAACATGGAAAATTGATTCTGAAACAAGAAAAATAGGAGAATATAAGGTACAAAAGGCAGAAACTGATTTTGCGGGAAGAAAGTGGACGGCATGGTTTACTACCGATTTACCTTATCAGGATGGTCCGTATAAATTTGGAGGCCTTCCCGGGCTGATCGTCAAAATTGAGGATGATAAAGGAGATTATTCTTTTGACTTAATGAAGAACTATAAGATCGCTGAGTTTCCTACGCTGAACCAGTTTGGAAATACTTTAAAAGTAAAAAGGACTGATTTTGTAAAGCAGCAGAAGAAATTTCAGACTGATCCCATGTCATTCATGAGCCAGGGAAGGACAGGTGGTGGAATCGCTGCTCCGATGAGAGGCGGTGGCGGGAGAGGTTCTGGTGGTGGTAACCAGAATCCGGCTGATATGAGGAAGAGAATGGAAGAAAGAGTGAAAGAAGAGACCAAGAAAAATTCTAATCCAATCGAATTGCAATAAATGATAACAGGCTGTTTCAATCTGAAACAGCCTGTTATTTTTATAAATAATTTTAAACCATCTAGGTAAGTGAAGATATTAAGATCCATCATGATGGATGGTGAAGCATGCTGTGTAATGAAATGCTTTAGCTGTGATCTTAATTTATTGAATTTCTTAATGTTAAATGATATTTCAGGTATATTATTTTAAAAGCTGGTCAAAAGTATCACCTTGTCTGATATCACCGGTGTTGTAGCCTTTCATAAACCATTCTTTACGCTGTGCAGATGATCCGTGGGTAAAGCTTTCCTGATTGACATACCCTTGTGATCTTTTCTGGATATTGTCATCCCCAACAGCCTGGGCTGCATCTATAGCAGACTGAATATCGCCGGGCTCGAGGATCTTTTTGGAATCGTCTGTTCTTTTAGCCCAGATTCCTGCATAAAAATCAGCCTGAAGCTCTGTTGCGACGGATACCCTATTCATCTGGGCTTCGGAATATCTACCGCTTCTTCTCAGGGCATCCACTTTTTGTGTTGTTCCTAAGAGAGTCTGCACATGATGGCCTACTTCATGGGCAAGAACGTAAGCTACAGTAAACTCAGTGACCTTGGCTCCGAATCTTTGTTGTAGTTCACCAAAGAAGCTCATATCTATATAGATTTTCTGATCAGCAGGACAATAAAACGGTCCCATAGCAGATTGTGCTGTACCACATGCTGAAGTTGTTGTATTTTCAAAAAGAACAACTTCTGGTTTGGAATAGGTCATCCCGTTTTCTCTAAAAATCTGGTCCCAAGTTAGAATATTCCATTTGGCCATCATATCGACCATTTCCCCAATTTGCTTCTCTTCAGTAGTAAGCTCTCTTTGCTGGCCTGAATATCCGGAAGGCTGAACGCTTCCCGAATTCAAGATACCGGAAGGATCTCCTCCCAAAAAGAATACAATTGCAGCTATAATTAAGGTTCCAAGTCCGCCGCCTACGATCATTCCACCGCTTCCACCTCCGGAACCACGGCGGTCATCAACGTTCCCGCCTCTGTCGTCTGTCCATTTCATACAAATAAATTTATTATTGGTGAATTTAAATATTTTAGGTGAAATTCTGTATATCTCATGATTCTAAAATAGTAAAATCTTTACCTGTTAAGTTGTTTTGTCTTTAGCCAGTAGGATGTTGACTGGTATGCTGATATGGCATCATCGACAAGTATTTGATCTGTATTTTTTAATAATTTCTCATTATAATACAGCTTAAATTCAGGAGCCAGATCACTTTTTTCCGGTTCCAGAGCGTATTGTTTTACCTTTTTCACTGGAGAAATGATGGTCAGGTGTCCGTCTTTTATGAACCCAAGATCCTGATAGGTTGCAATATAAGCTTTCGGTTGAAATTCTTTTTTTAAAACATCCTGACCTAAGAATTTAGACTGATAGCTAAAGTTTAATAATCCGAAAACGGTAGGCAGGACATCGATCTGAGACATCAGCGCATCAAATTTCTGAGGTTGGATAAACCCTTCCGAAAAGATCATGGCAGGAATTCTGTACTTATCTATCGGAAGCTCTATCTTTCCGGCGCTGGATGCGCAGTGGTCTGCAATAATGACAAAGACCGTATTTTTATACCAATCCTGCTTTCGGGCCATGTCAAAGAACAGCTTAAGAGCGTAATCCGTATATTTTACCCCTCCTTCACGGGATTTTGCTGTTCCCGGAATATTAATTCTTCCGTCAGGATAGGTGAATGGTCTGTGATTGGAAACGGTCATCCAGTGATTGAAGAATGGTTTCCCTGATTTTGCTTCAGCATTCATCACCTGAATTGCTTTTTTAGCCATATCCTCATCAGCCACTCCCCAGACATTGGCAAAAGTGATTTCTTCAGGTTTAAAATGGTTACGGTCTACAATATCATAGCCATTTCCGCCGAAGAAATCCTGCATATTATCAAAATAACTGTACCCGCCATACAGAAATTTCACATCATATCCTTTAGATTTAAAAACATGACCGGTGGTGAACTTATTTTTGTTATCATCTCTTTTGATGATGCTTTCCCCTGCGGTAGGAGGAATACAAAGTGTCAGGGCTTCCAGTCCGCGTACTGTTCTGTTTCCTGTAGCATAAAGGTTGGTGAACATCAGTGACTTTTCTGCCAGACTATCCAGGAATGGAGTGATTTTCTGAGTGTTCCCATAATGTTCCATAAAATCTGCGGAAAGGCTTTCAATAGAGATCAGGACAACATTTTTCTTTAACTCGGGTTGTTCTGCGACAATATTTCTCGATAAGGTCTGCTGGGAATATTGACTTAAGAAATTCTTTTCCGCCTGCTGTTGGTTCAATTGTGAATAGAACTGAAAATAATTCAGCTCATTGTGGGTGAAGGCCCAATAAAATTTAGGGATCCCGTTAGCTTCGATTTCATCAGCAAAAACATTATCTGACTTGATCTGCATCAGTGAAGGTAAGGCCAGTAAACTGATCGTACAAAGAATAATAAATGATCCCAGTAAAACCATTTTCTGTTTAAAATCAGGCAATTCCAGAAGCTCGTTCTTAGTCTTTTTATAAATAAACCACGTAATGGTAAGGGTTACGATCAATATCCCTGAAAATAAAGGAATGACAGGATAGCTTTCCATGATGTTCCCGATAACTTCGTTGGTATAGATCAGGTAATCTACTGCAATGAAATTATAACGTACTCCGAATTCGTTATAAAAGAAATATTCGCTTACCCCATTGAAGATGATAGCAAGAACATATATGAGTAAGATAATAAAATATAAGGTATTACGGATTTTGATCCTTTGGGAAGGAAGAAAAAGCATTAATCCGAATAAAAAAGTTTTTATTCCTACGAAAGCAAGAGCGATTTCCATTATAGAACCTCCGTATTGCTTGAAAATATTGTCAGGAATAAGCCAGATATACAGGAAAAACAAAATTAATGCTCCGAAAATGATATAGCCGTAAGGTTTTTTGTATTTTGAATTGGAAAGAAACAGAAAATGAAGAGCAAGAACCGCACTGACCAGTATAAAAACAAAAATATCATTGATGAGACCTACGAACAGTACTTTTATGATCTCAAAAAAACTGAAGCTGGCAGTGGTAATAGGGTGGAAAAAGAAGATGATCCTTATTATCAGGGAAATAATAAGATAGAAAACTCCCAGGTATAGGAATGGTTTTATTTTTCTTACAAGCATGTAGGTACTGTCTATGTTAATTTTTCGCAAAGATAGTTTTTGTGAACAAATTTTAACATATAAAAAGCAAAACATACCATTTATTAGTAAGGTTTTATGAATCTTTATAGATTTAACAGAAAATGTTGATTTATTTATCACTGTGAACCGGGAAAATTCCGGTCCATTTACCTGCTGATACCTAAACAATTTTATTACGGTGTCCAATCCCAAACAAAATAAAAGGCTGTCCCCACAAGTGAGACAGCCTTTGTATATTGTTAAGATTGATTAAAAATCAAGAGTGACCGAAACCGATATTCCCTTTTTTATCAGATAATTTCTTTTTGAAATCAATCATTCTTAAAGCTGTGACTGCTGCTTCTACCCCTTTATTTCCGAGGTCACCGCCGCTTCTTGCAATTGACTGCTCTTTGGTATCATCTGTTAAAACACAGAAAATAGTAGGAGTATCTGTCATGATATTACAGTCTTTGATCCCTTGCGCTACGGCTGAACAGACATAATCAAAATGGGGGGTTTCTCCGCGGATTACACATCCGATAGAGATGACAGCATCATATTTTCTTTCTTTGCAAAGCTGCATGCTTGCATAGCTTAGTTCAAAAGCTCCGGGAACCGGGAAAAGCTTAATGTTTTCGGATTTTACACCTTCTTTTTCAAGGATCTCCAAAGCTGCATCACGAAGATTGTACGTTACAAAATCATTCCACTCAGAAAAAACAATGCCGATAGAAAAATCTTCGGCATTAGTTATATGAAGTGGCTTGTAATCGGAAAGATTAACTGTTGCCATTTTTTAGTAATATTTAGTCATTTCAATATAAGAATCAGACATTCCGTTGTCGTAGTCCTGATATTTTTCATCAATTGCAGCGAAGTATTTTTTAGCTTCCGCATTTTTCTTTAATCCTAAAGCTACGATACCTGCTTTTCTTGTGAAATAATAAGTAGTATAAGGGTCATCTGAAGCATTGGCTGCCTGGTCCAATAATGAAAGAGCCTCGTCATTTTTGTTAAGACCCGATTTTGCATCTGCCATCGCTCCGTACTTCATTGCCATTAATGTTTTGTTTTTCGAAGAGAACTTATCTAAAAGATCATAAGCTTCCTGGAATTTCCCTTCTTTGAATTTCAATAAACCGGCGTTATAAGAAGAAAGTTTACCGATTTCAGTAGAGGAATATTCGTTGGCTGTACCTATAAAACCTGGATTAGCTGCAGATTTTCCACCTAATGCGTCTTTATCTTTACCTTCTGCAAGGTTTTTTTGAGCAGCAAGGAAACTTTTCACAGCTTCAGTGTTCTTAGGGGCAACTACAAATTGCTTGTAAGCAAAGAATCCTAAAACTCCTAAAATCAAAGCCCCAAATACAATACCTAATGGTTTTGAATATTTTTCAAGAAACCTTTCAGTGTTTAAAGCCTCTCTGTCAAGGTCTTTAAAGAACTCAACCGTTTCTTTACCTTCTTGCTCTTTCTGAGCACTCTTTCCCAATTTTGCCATAAGTTTTTAAAAATTGAAATGCAAATTTAATTGTTTCTGAGAGATTTACAAAATACTTTGTTGGTATTATTATGTAAATGTTGTGAATTTGCTGTTATTTATTGTAAAAATACTTCAACTCCGCTTAACATGACATTTATAAAGCCAGCTTTTGAGTCGTAACTGTTATGCTAAGCGGAGCCGGAATATCTATATTGCTTAAATTTTAATATTCTAAAATATGGTAGATCTCTGCCCCGAATTTCTTCAGCCTTTCATCTCCCTTCAGTTCTTTCAGACCGATCAGGAAACTGAATTGGGAAACGGTTGCTCCTTGCTTTTCAACCAGTTTGGCTGCGGCTTCTGTAGTTCCTCCCGTTGCCAGCAGGTCATCATGAATCAGGATCCTCTGTCCCTTTTTGATGTGCCCTTCACGGGTTTCTATTTCAGCACTTCCATATTCCAGATCATATTTTTCTGAAACAACCGGAGGAGGAAGCTTTCCTTTTTTTCTGATCAGGATAAAGGGAACTTCGAGAGCAACGGCAATAGCAATTCCGAAGAGATAGCCACGGCTTTCTATTCCGCAGACGGCATCTACTTTTCCTTTACTGAAACTTACAAGATCTGCGATCACATCTTCGTAAAGTTTCGGATTTAAAAAAATGGGTGAGATATCTTTGAACTGTATTCCCGGAATTGGAAAATCAGGTGTATTTTCAATCGTATCTTCTAGTTTTCTGATCAGTTCTGCTGAAGCCATTTATGGGTTGATTTTATAGCTGGAAATTTTCCAGTCTCCGTTTACATTTTTAAGTCCGAAAGTTACTTTTAAAGAAGTCGTCTTACCGTTTTTATCCGTTACATCATAAGTCGCGTTTACGCTTGCTCCGTTAGGATTTGCTGCATTGGTGGTAATATTTTTCACACTTACATTTTTTACTGCACCAAAACCTGAATTAGGATTGGAGAAAGATTCATAGCTTCCCCAGCTTGGGTTATTGGAGGCATCATATGCCGCTTTTAGATTTTGAGAGCTTACGTTATTCAAAAACTTGCTTACAGTGTTTTTAGGGTCAGCTGTAGGTTGTTTTGGACCGGTCGGTGTTGCTGGAGCAGCTGTGCCGGGGTCTGGTGTTGTTGAAGGTGCAGTGGTTGTCGGATTATTAGGGTCTACAACGGCGCTTGGCTGCTGAACTACAGCTGCAGTATCAGTTTTGGGAACTGCAGGAACTTTCAGCGCTGCGGCGTTGACATCAAGCCCGATCTTTGACATTTTAAAGGTTTTATCCGTCGTTTTTACGGAAACCGTAACATCAATCTTATTATCTACCACTTTTGAAGCAGGAATGGAAGAGAACTTTAGGTTGAATCCTTTAAAGTTATTATCCTGCATCAGGTTCTTGGCTGTAGAAAGTCTCACCCCATTACTGAAAACTTCCAGTGTGGCTTCCAGACCTGCTCCGGTAAATGATACAGGGTTTCCTGCCGCATCTACAAGTCTTGGAACGATCTGGATGGCTGTAGGCGCTCCTGTGCCATCATCACCTGTTGGGTTTGTTATAATGCTTAATGTGCTTGCTTTTACATCATTTGGATCGCTTTCTTTAGCTTTATCATCTCCGAAGATGTTCATTTCTCCCAGTGATGGAGGAGATGTACTTGCCCATTCTATCCCGTTTTTCTGTGCAACTTCGTCAGCCAGGGCCATGATTTCAGGAACTTTTTTCCCGTTGATCAGTTTTCCAAGAGCTTTTAACTCGTTTACATCACCATCTGCCTCTACACCAAAAGTTTTAAGGATATACAGGGCTTCATTAAACTTAATCTGCTTAATGGTAGGCAAGCTGGAAGTCATATCATTGATACTTGACTGCAGCGTTTTAGTATTCGTAGCATCTACATGATCTTTCTTACATGCTGTAAAAAGCAACAGACTGAAAACAAGTAGAAAAGAAAACTTTTTCATTTTTATTGGGTTTGTTACAAATTTAATAAAACCTTTATTAATAGTGGATTTTATTTTTTATTTTGTTGTTCTCTCAGATCATCCTTGAAAAAGCTGCTGAAAATGGTTTGCATATTAGGAAATGAAGGCTCTTGCCAGTATTGGGTTTTATAGTTGCTGTAGTCTTTGTCGAATTTTACTTTGTCAAAGTTATTTTCATTACTAAAACCAATTTCTGTGGTATAGAAATTATGATAAGAAATAATCTGATTGTATTTTTCTTCGCTCTTATGTTTTAATTTAAGAAAGAGTAATTCATTAAATTCTAACAGGTCTTTAAGTGTTTTTGGGGAGTCCTTTTCAAAGGCTATATTTTGAATTCCTCTTAAATCAAAGAATCTGAATCCAAACAAAGCAAACTCTTTTTGCTGTAGATATTCTCCTGTAACTTCGATTTCATCTTTGCTGCTTCCTTTGAGTTCCTTGATTTTAATGTTCTTCTTTTTATACTCATCAAGGTTTCCTACTTTTTTCATGTTGGGAATATCCAATGAACTTCCGTAATCCCAATGAGCTGTCTGGTTTTTTTCTTTCTTGGGATCTATCAATCTGTAGACTCTGTATTGCTCAATACTGGTGCTTTTTAGTTTTTTAGTCTTGTTATCGAAAATGTAGGTGACAATCCCGTCCGCATAAGAGTTCAGCTTATTGTTGACCGTAACATAAGAATTGAAATTCCCTTTTATAAAAATGTATTTTGCCGGTTTATTGTTCTTGATGACTATGGTTTCAATCTCTTTTACCTGATCATTAATCTTAATAACAGGCTGTTCAAGATCTGAATAAGATAAAGTGGCTATTGGGAAATTATTATATACCAATTGAAATTTTTCCTGAGAGGGAGATAATGACTGTCTATCAATTTTTCCATCAATATCTGAAAAGGCGAGTATGCTTCCGTCTTTTCCAAAAACAGAGACTTTAGGTAGTGGCTTGCCTGTGTTTTCGGAGATGAAGGAAATGGTCTGGGCCTGAATAAGGCAGAGTATAAAAAGGAACACAGTGGAGAGAAGATATTTTGCTTTCATAGTAAAATTTTTTCTGATTATAAGACCTGCCTTTTTTATCTGCTCACAAAACTCAAAATGGTTACCTGAAGGTTTCCATTTTCCCCAATAACTTAAAAAAGACTGTCATAATAATCAGTCTTTTTTTATTTGATTGTGTTACAGTTTATTTGAAGCTGTTTTGACGATTATCCTTTTCTGCCTTCAAAAGAAGTTAAGCTGACAATGTATGGGAAGAGAAATAGGGGGATAAAAAAAGACTGATACCAAAGGATCAGTCTTTTAAGTTTATTTTATTATAAGGCCTTAGAAAGGGTACTCATAAATTTCAGATTCATGTAAGAATGGGTTTCCTGTAGGAATCAACTTCAGTTTAGATAAAGCTGAAAGTACAGTAAACATAAATAATCCGGCTACGAATAGGATAGCTCCCAGGATTAACAGGAATACTTCAGGAGTTTTCCAGTATGGTCCTACTGTTCCCGGCATAACCATGTTGAAGTAGTCCAGGATGTGCCCTAAAAGAACCACTACAGCCATTGTAGTAACCACTTTGTAGTTTCTTTTAATGCTGCTGCTTACTAATACCAATAGCGGTAATAAGAAGTTGATGATCAGCATCGGTAAGAAAGTAGGAGAGTAGTGCTGGAATCTTCCAAAGAAGTAGTTAACCTCTTCCGGAACGTTTGCATACCAGTAAAGCATGAACTGAGCGAACCATGTATACGTCCAAAGCATACTTGTTGCGAAAAGGAATACTCCCAGATCGTGTAAGTGGTTGTCGTTGAACTGTGGTAAGAAACCATTTTTCTTAAGATAAACACTTAAAAGAATGATTACAGCGAT
The DNA here is from genome assembly GCF_058245615.1 of Chryseobacterium sp. UF-290. Classification (NCBI taxonomy): domain Bacteria; kingdom Pseudomonadati; phylum Bacteroidota; class Flavobacteriia; order Flavobacteriales; family Weeksellaceae; genus Chryseobacterium; species Chryseobacterium sp. UF-290. The sequence goes on along the minus strand of NZ_JBSICB010000007.1, from coordinate 67,554 downwards.
ACCACTTGAAAGGCAGCTAACCATTGAATACCAGATATACATGGTAGAATACCAGTGAGGGTCAATAGACATCAACCAGTCCCAAGCCCAGGCAGCAGAAGCAAATCCGAAGAATGCAATATATCCTACTGACCATCTGTAAAGCATTTGATATTCTACTTTAGATTTAGTTTCGTCTACTTTTTTAGACTGAGCCTTTAATTTCCAGGCAAAGAAAGAAGCACCAATCACATAGATTAAAGTTCTAACTGCATAGAAAGGAATATTTAAAAACTTTTTCTTTTCAAATAAGATCACATCAAAATGCGGAGAATCCGGATTGGTCAGTTCAGGGTCCATCCAGTGGAATAAATGACCGTTATGTGTGATGTTTAAGATCATCAGGATTACCAGGATCGCACCACCGTAAGGGATATAAGAAGCAATCGCTTCCATTACTCTCGTAATGATGATTGGCCATCCTGCGTGTGCAGCATGCTGAATAGAATAGAAGAATAATACGCAGCAGCTCACTCCAAAGAAAAATACAGCTACAAAATGTATTGCTGCTAAAGGCTGGTTGTGTACCTGAATAGTAGCGTGCTCCAAATGAGCAGCGTGATCCTGAGGACCAACCATTTCACTTGAATGTGTAGGAGCAGTATGACCTGAAGCATGAACAGCCTCCATCATATGTTCTATTTGCTCAGTAGAAATTCCTTTGTTCATAAAGAAACCAATACCGAAAAGAACTAAACCTACAACAAGAAGTATTATAGAAGTTGATTTTAATTTTGGTGAAAAACTATACATTTCTTTTCTTATTTTTTAGTTTCGGTAGTCGTTTCAGTTGTTGCTGGTGCTGCCGGTGCTGCTGCTCCTTTTTTGAAAGCACTCATCACATACATAGCCACTCTCCATCTATCACCAGGGTTTAGCTGTCCTGCATAAGAACCCATCGCATTTCTACCGTTAGTTAATACATAATGAACAGATCCTACAGTAAGCTCTCTGTCAGCATAGTTTGGTACTCCGGAGAAGGCATCGGTCTGTACAATTGGTCCTTGTCCGTCACCTCCTGTTCCGTGACATGCAGCACAAGTATGGTCGAACAATACTTTACCTCTTTCAATATCCTTAGCCGCATTAGCCGGGTTTAAAGGAGAAGTTGTCAGTTTCTTGGAAGCCTCATATCCTGCATTGTACTCGTCAACATTCTTTGGTAATAAGCTTTCTTCAAAAACGCCATCTTTATTTTGGGGAACCGTTCCTTCTACAGGAGAAAGACCTGTTGCTCCATTATTTTTAACAAAAGCAGGAATTTCATTTTCATGATCTGAATACGCATCCTGAGCCTTCATCAATGGATCATAAGCTACCGGAAAATACATGTCCGGGAAATATACCAAAGGTGTATTTTCCTTTGGTCCGCAAGAGTTAAGTAAAACTGTTGTTAAACCTAAAACTGCTGTAATTTTTAATACATTCTTTTTCATTTTAAGCGTCTTTAACAGTTATTTCTTCAACTCCAGTTTCAATGAGTAACTGCTTTACAGATTCTACATCTTCAGTTACGAATTCCATCATGAATTTATCATCAGTAGTTCTCGGATCGGGATTCTGAGCCGGAGCTCCCGGATACATTTTGTTTCTAACCAAGAAAGTTAAAGACATCATGTGAGCTGCACAGAATACCATTAATTCAAACATGGGAACTACGAATGCAGGCATGTTGTGTCCCCAGTCGAAAGCCGGTTTACCACCGATATTCTGAGGCCAGTCATGGTTCATTACATACCATGTTATCGTAGCACCGATAGTAACACCATAGCAAGCATAGATAAAAGCCGCATCAGAAATTCTTGTTTTCTTCAATCCTAAAGCTTTATCTAGTCCGTGAACCGGAAACGGAGTATACACTTCGTTTATTTTGATTCCTTTATCGTTGAATGCTTTAACGCCGTTCATTAAATCGTCGTCGTCAGCATAAAGTCCGTATACAATTTTAGTGGTGCTCATCTCCTTCTTTTGCTTTATAAGTTTCACCTGAGATTTTCAAAATCGATTTTAATTCAGCCTGTGCAATTACAGGGAATGTTCTTGCGTATAGTAAGAATAATACAGAGAAGAATCCGATAGTTCCTAAATATACACCCACATCAATGATCGTTGGCTTAAACATGGTCCATGATCCTGGCAAGTAATCTCTGGAAAGGTTGATAACGATGATATCAAAACGCTCAAACCACATACCGATGTTGATGATCAATGCAACGATGAACGTCCAGATAATGTTTGTTCTCAATCTCTTGAACCAGAATGAAGCCGGAACAACAAGGTTACAGATAATCAATGACCAGAATGCCCACCAGTAAGGTCCTACAGCAGCACCTGGAGAAAGATATGTGAAATCTTCAAATCTGGATCCTGAATACCATCCGATGAAATACTCTGTAGCATAAGCTACCGTTACCATACCACCTGTTAAAATGATTACAATGTTCATGATTTCGATATGATACATGGTAATATACTCTTCCAGATGACATACTTTTCTTGCAACCAACAATAAGGTCTGTACCATTGCAAATCCTGAGAAGATCGCACCGGCAACGAAGTAAGGAGGGTAGATCGTTGAATGCCATCCTTTAATTACTGAAGTTGCGAAGTCGAAGGATACGGTTGTGTGTACTGAGAATACAAGCGGAGTCGCCAAACCAGCAAGAACCAAAGAAAGCTCTTCGAATCTTTGCCAGTGTTTTGCTTTCCCCCCCCAACCGAATGCAAGGAATGTATAAATTTTCTTAGTCCAAGGAGTTTTAGCTCTATCTCTGATCATTGCAAAGTCAGGGATAAGTCCCATGAACCAGAATACAGTTGATACTGAGAAATACGTAGAGATCGCAAATACGTCCCAAAGTAGAGGAGAGTTGAAGTTCCCCCAAAGAGAACCGAATTGGTTTGGTAATGGGAATACCCAGTATCCAACCCAAACTCTACCCATGTGAATTACAGGGAAGATTGCTGCCTGTACAACCGCAAAGATCGTCATCGCCTCTGCAGATCTGTTTACAGACATTCTCCATCTCTGTCTAAATAATAATAATACCGCTGAGATTAGGGTTCCGGCGTGCCCAATACCTACCCACCATACGAAGTTGGTAATATCCCAACCCCAGTTAATAGTTCTGTTAAGCCCCCATGCTCCAATACCTGTTCCGATAGTATAAGCGATACATCCGAATCCATAGATGAATAGAACTAAGGCTGCATATAATGAGATCCACCATAATTTACCTGCTCTTTCTTCGATAGGTCGTGCAATATCTTCTGTGATATCGTGATAAGTTTTGTGACCAATAATCAGAGGTTCCCTTATCGGAGCTTCGTAATGTCCTGACATTTTTTACCTATTTATTATTTAAACTTTATTTTTCTACTCTGTTTCTTACTTTAGTATGATAGAACACATTTGGTTTTGTTCCGATCTCCTCTAGTAAATAATATCTTCTGTTGCTGGAATATAATTCTCTCACTTCAGATTCTTTGTCATTCATGTCTCCGAATGTCATGGCTCCGGTAGAACAAGCAGCAGCACAAGCACAAGAATTTTTGAACTCAGCATCTGTTACTTTTCTGTTATCTCTCTTAGCTGCTAGAATAGTAGCCTGAGTTTCCTGGATACACATTGAACATTTCTCCATTACCCCTCTAGTTCTTACAACTACGTCCGGGTTAAGTACCATTCTTCCTAAATCATTGTTCATGTTGAAGTCGAACTTATCATTTAGGTTATAAGTAAACCAGTTGAAACGTCTTACTTTGTACGGACAGTTGTTTGCACAATATCTGGTACCGATACATCTGTTGTAAGCCATATGGTTCTGACCTTGCTTACCATGTGAAGTAGCCGCTACCGGACATACAGTTTCACAAGGAGCATGGTTACAGTGCTGACACATTACCGGCTGGAAGATTACATCAGGATTGTCTGCAGGGTGATTTAATGCACCTCCGTCACCGAATGCTGTTCCATACAATTCAGGGACAGCCATTCCTTCTTTTAATCCTTCATATACCTCTACTTTTTGTCTTGAAGAGTAGTAACGGTCAATTCTTAACCAATACATATCTCTTGACATTCTTACCTCTTCTTTACCTACTACAGGAACGTTGTTTTCTGCCTGACAAGCAATTACACAAGCCCCACAACCTGTACAAGAGTTCAGGTCGATAGATAGGTTGAAGTGAGGACCGTCTGTATCATCAAAAGCATCCCAAAGGTCAATTTTTCTCGCTGGAAGCGCTCCGCTGATCGTGTGATATTCCAAAGGCTTGTTCCATCCTTTGTGTTCATCATCGAAAGGAACACCGATGAAGTCTGCTAAAGGAACTTCCTTAGCGATTTCATAACGACCCATTAGCGTATTTTGAAGCTGGATCCCTGCAAACTCATGGTCTTCTCCTGTTTTATCGATTTTAACACCTGAAACAACAAGATTAGAACCATCAAACAGCGGATAAGCGTTTACACCTGTATCAGCTGTAGCTCCTGAGTCTTTCTTACCATAACCAAGCGCAAGACCTACAGATCCTTCAGCCTGACCAGGTTGGATGAATACAGGAACATCTTTTATTGTTACTCCGTTTACAGTAAGGTTTACGATAGAACCATCTAACTGCATTCTTGCGTTAAGATCGTTATCAATTCCGAACTTTTCTGCATCTTTTGGAGAAATTGTCAAGTAGTTATCCCAGGACATTCTTGTGATTGGGTCAGGTAATTCCTGTAACCAAGGGTTGTTTGCCTGAGTTCCGTCTCCCATTGAAGTCTTGGTATATAATACCAATTCTAATTCAGAAGCTTTGAAGTTTCCTAATTCCGCGATTGCCTGTGCAGCATTTCCGCCTGCATATGACAATGTTGTTGTGTTAGAAGAAGTATTGATACCGTTGTACAACGCTTTGTTGAAAGAAGTTCCTCCTAAGATGGATGCTGAACTTGCTTTTAAATAATCATAATAATTATTCGCTGCACTGTTTTTTCCATTCTTCCAAACCAATAGGGATTCTTCAATCTGTCTTGATTTGTAGATTTTCTGGATTGTAGGCTGCATCAATGAATATACTCCCGTCTGAGGCTCAATATCTCCCCAGGACTCCAGCCAGTTTGCTACCGGAATTACAGCTTTCGCTGCTTTGTACATTTCATTTTTCTTATCAGCTACTGCAACTACATAAGGAACTTTGGATAAAGATTTTTTGAAATCTTCTCCTTTTGGATGAGAGTAGATAGGGTCTACATTGTTGGCGATCAATACGCCAACCTGACCTGCATTTACCCATCCTAAGAATTCCTGGTATCTTGCTTTATCAAATTCTTTCAGGAAGTTTGCCTTACCTGTGAAAGCAACTGATCCTAATTTTTGGTTGATTAAATGTGCTAAAACCTGTGCTCCTTTAGAACCGTCAGCGAAAACAACAGCTTTGCTTCCTTTTGCTTTAAGTTCGTTGGCTATTTCAGTAGCAGTCTTATCAGAAGTACCGCCACCTACGATGGCGTTGTACACTTCAACTAAAGTTTTGTTGACAGCACTTGGCTTTAATCTGTATCTTGAGTCAGCGTTAGCACCTGTCAAAGACATATTGGATTCCACCTGAATGTGTCTCAACATGTTTGGACCTGGCTTTCTAGCTGCTGCGTAAGACGTTTCTACACTTGAACCGTTATAGTCTCCTAAGAAATCAGCCTGGAAAGCAACTACCAATTCAGACCCTTTAAGGTCATAAACAGGCAATGCTCTTTTTCCGAATACTTCCTGAGCTGCATCTAATCCTGCAGAGTAAGGGAAAGCATCATAAGTTACTAATTCTGCTGTAGGGTATTTAGCTTTGAATTCAGCAAATAGCTTTTTGAAAGTGGGTGAAGCAAAAGAGTGCGATAACAGCACAATCTTTTTACCTGACGCTTTAGCCTCATCCAGCCCTTTAAGAATAAAACTGTCTACTTTATCGAAAGTTTCATCTTTACCGTCCAGTTTAGGCTGTTTTACTTTATCGTTATCATAAAGAGAAAGTACACTTGCCTGAGCTCTCGCATTAGTTTTACCTAAATCTCCTGCTACTGGGTTCGGATCAATTTTGATCGGTCTTCCTTCACGGGTTTTTACTAAAACACTGGCAAAGTCGAAACCATCAAAATAGGTTGAAGCGTAATAATTGGGTACCCCTGGAATGATATCATGCGGTTTTACCACATAAGGGATCGTTTTGATTACCGGAGCTTCGCAGGCAGCTAATGTTACTGCTGCTGTAGAGAATCCTAATAATTTCAGGAAATCTCTTCTTGAAGTACTTGATCCGTTTTTCTCAGCATCTCCAAGGAAATCTTCTACCGGAATTTCTTCCTGAAACTCTTTCTGAGCCAGCTTATTATTTAAAGCCGGATCTTTAAGTTCATGAATACTTCTGAATTGTATTTTGTTTGAAGCCATTTATACTTCTAATTTTTTAGTTATTAATAATGACATTTACCACACTCAAGACCTCCAATTGCATCTACAGTGATCTTACCTCCATCTTGTGGATATTGTTTTTTCAACTTGTCATGTAGATTCTTGAAGTACTCTTTATTATAACCGTTGTTCATATCGATCTCAGTTGTTCTGTGACACTCGATACACCATCCCATCGTAAAGTCGTTAGCCATTTGAACAACATTCATTGTATCAATTTTTCCGTGACAAGCTTTACATACAACATCAATTTTGTTGTTAGGGTTCTTTTTGTTGAAAGAATTGATGATCGCCTGTTCACCTGCTACTACGTGCTGAGAGTGGTTAAAGTAAACGAAATCTGGCATGTTGTGGATTCTTGTCCATTCAACCGGCTGAGTTTTTCCTGTGTACTGTTGTTTTTCAGGATCCCAACCTGTTGCTGCATAGATCTTCTGGATTTCTCCGTCATAGAATGCCTTGTCTTTTCCTGGCTCCATGTAGTGATCTGCATTGTATTCAGAGATTGTTCTGTGGCAGTTCATACAAACGTTCATAGAAGGAATCTCAGATACTTTTCCGTATTTAGCACTGGAGTGACATAACTGACAGTCGATTTTCTGTTCTCCGGCGTGGATCTTGTGAGAGAAGTAGATAGGCTGTTCCGGTTTATAACCTTTGTAAACCCCGATCCACATTAGCCAGTTCCATACTCCGTAAGCTGCTAAAATAGCAAGAACTGCCAATAAAGCCTTACCAACATAGTGGAACTTCTCATACATTTCCTTGAACGAACGAACTCTTGTTTGGTTAAGACCCGCCAATTCCTCAGATTGCCCAAGTGTTACCAGCTGTCTTAGTTTTATTAAGATCCAGACTAATAAACCTGCGATCGCTAAAAGGGAAATGATTACAATGTTTGTGGTAGTTTTGTCTGCAGGAGCTGCAGCAGTAGAACCGGTGTCAGAAGCTGTTTTTGCGTCATCCTTTTTGGGTTCCGGCTCTGGCGGATTAGTTGTGAATGCTAAAATGTCGTCGATATCCTTATCCGAAAGATTCGGAAAAGTCTGCATTTCAGTCTTGTTGTACTTTTCAAAAATCTCATTGGCGTATTTATCCCCGGAAGCTCTCAGAGCTTTGTTGTCTTTGATCCACTTGTGAAGCCAATCCGTATCTACACCACCTTCTGTCTTTACTCGTTCTACAACCCCCTTTAATGGTGGTCCAACAACTTGTTTGTCCAGCGCGTGACATGCAGTACAATTCGCTTTGAAAAGTTTCTCTCCGTTTTTAGGATCGCCGTCTTGCCCGTAAAATGAAGCACTGGTTGATAGCAATAAGCCTATTGCGATCAACGTTTTTTTATAATGCTTTCTCCAACTAATCATTTAAATTATCTTATGTTAGTAAATTATTGAACATTCAATCAATTCCGCAAAAATAATATTTTTAACAGTAATTTAACGGCATATAAAAAGGGGAAAATGTCATTTAAGGTTAATTTGTATTGATTCTAAATAACCTGTTTGGTATAGTTTTTTAATTTGTATAAATTTGCGGAAACAAGTTTAAATGAGAAATTTGATCAAAATATTTTCGATATTATCATTATTTGGTTTTTATAGTATTGAAGCACAGCAGGTTGTTAAAAAAGACACTCTTTCCGGAACGGAGCTTGTCATGACGATGGATTCCAAAATAAATGCTGCTTTGGAAGGAATTGAAGACAAATGTTCCAGAGTTGCCGCTAATAATCCTTCTAAAGATTTTAGTAATAATGATAGTGGTTTTTCTTCAGGGACAAATACTAGACCTACTAAGATTTATGTTCCGAACAGAGAGCTTACCAACGCTGAAATTTGTAGAAAAAATCCAAGAATTTTAGGGTATAAAATTCAGATCACAACGGTAAAAAGTAATGAGGAAGCGAATGAAGTAAAATCTTATTTCAGAAAAAGATTCCCTAATCTGAAAGTGGAAACGGATGCTTCTTTAAGGCCTAATTATAAAATTCTGGCAGGAAGCTATTTCACTAAACAAAGTGCGGCAGCAGACCTTTCCAGGATCAGAGAATATTTCAAATCAGCCGTTGCGGTACAGTATAGAATTTTCTGTTCAGAAGCAAAATAGAACTGGTCTTTTTCAAGATAAAAAACGAAAAAAGCTGAGAATTTTCTCAGCTTTTTTTATTGATAATAGGCTTCCATGAACCAGAAGAATTCTGACATCCGGAATATGTTATTGCATAGCAGATAGAAGAATAATGTGCAGGTTGTTAATGTTAAGATGAAGATCATTTTTGGGGATGATCTGTAGGCGTAGAAGAGCCATCCGATCATTATTGGATAAACAAAAACAAAGTGTCCGCCATAGATGTATGACGTATGAAGTCCAAATCTCATAATACAGTGGATAAGAATATCAACGAAAAATGAAATCATAATAACCTGTACCCATTTATTTTTAAAATTTTTGTAATAACTCCAACTTATCAGGATCAGCAATACTGCTACAAAAATATAGGAAAATACGGATGAATAAAGGTCCATATAGAGCCCTTTAAAGTTAAATCCCTTCATGTTGTGCTTGTCGGTCATGATAAATCCCGGAAACAGAATATTGCCTCCGAAAAAGAAAGATGTGACCATATCCCACGTGGGCATAGATTCTGCGTTGGAGAACTTTTTGTACTGCTGATTGGTTTTGGAGAAGATCGTCTGGTATTTGAAGTCGATCCTGTTCAGGTAAAGCAATACATAGCAAATAACGGCAATTGTTACTCTGAAAGCTGCATTTCCAAGTTTTTTCAAGCTTCTGAACAGGCTTTTTTCAAAAAGCACAGGAATGAAAACTTTGGCAAAATTGGTTACCGTGAGCCCTCCGATGGTGATGCCAGCCAATGTTAAAGCTGATGCAGGTATATTCTCTTCTCTTTTAAGCTTTATTGCGGCATAATGATTATATAAAGCAAGGAAGAATAAGGTATAAGTAAAGTTTTCCGGAGTAAACGACAGAATAATATTGGTTGAGAACAGGGCATAGAAAAGTACGATGAAAAAGCTGAGCTTTAATGGGAGACTGACAATATTCTTTAAATATTTAAATACCTGAACAATATTCAATGTAATGACAAAGCTGCTTAACCAGGCCAATACAAGTCTGAAATCAGTATCCATTTTTCCTCCGGAAATGAATAACGAGAATTCTCTGATCCCATAGAAAAAATAGTAGGAAAGAGGATGTCTCTCAAAGCTTCCCCCGCTCATAATGATAGCCTTGTTGTCAAAACTGAAGTAAGCATCCCATGGAATTCTGCTGTCAAAGATGATTCTGTAATTGCATGCAATATAAGAGCCTAATATCCCGTAACAGCTGATGAAGAATACAAAAACAGCCAACTCGCTATAGGTAGAAGGGAAAACCAGCTTTAAAGAATTAATGAATCTTGTTTTGATAAAAGGCACTTGTGATATTTTTTGCAAAAGTAAAATAAAAAACCACCAATTTTGGTGGTTTTTAAGAAGATTGTATAAACGGTGTTATTGTTTGATTATTTTTCTTGTGGAAGTGCTTCCGTCTGTAAACATAACTTTTACTAAATATGTTCCTTTAGGAAGGGTAGAAATATTGGTTTTTTCATTGTCTGTCTGAAGCAGAGATTTTCCTGTCATGTCGAAAACCGTTAAAGATTTGATTTTCTTGTCTGTTCTGATGCTTATCTCTCCTTTTGTAGGATTAGGATAAATTTCCAAAGATGATTTTTTAGAAACGGCTTCTTGAGTTCCCAGGGTGCCATTTGCAAGAACCTGTACATCGTCTATAGAAACTGCATCTGCATCTGTTGCACTGTACCGGAATCTGATCATGACATTGGTCTGTCCGGTATAAGCTGACAAGTCTTTCTGGACGGCTACAATATTATACAGGTCAGTGTCTGGATTGCCATCACCATCATCAGTAAATCCAGGTTCTGTATCTTCAGTCCATAAGGTTGTCCAGTTAGTCCCTCCATCTGTTGAGATTTGTGCCAGAAGATCTCCTGCATTCTGGTCTATCATGTATGACCAGCCTACCACAACGTTGAATTTTAATACGGGAGCTGTGGCTCCTGCTAAACTGAAAGCAGGGCTTACAAGGTGGGCAACATTATTCTGGGCAGAATAATCAATTGCTGCTGATGTCGTTCCATTAATAGAGTATGTGGCTATAGCTGCATTCCCACTTGATGGGAAGGTTGATACTACATTAGATGGGCCCCAAGGTCTACTCGCAAGAGTTGCAGATCTTGTCCATCCTGATGGAGGGAATGTACCCCCATTAAAATTTTCAGACAATAAGGTTTGGGAATATGCAATTGCTCCCAATAATAAACTTAGAGAAAGTATAATTTTTTTCATATTAAAGATTTGTCTAAAAATAGTGAAAATATTTAATATACTGGTAGTAATTTGGTGAAATGTTTGAAAAGTTCCTGTTTTATGAGCTGCAGGAAAGTGTAGAGCACCCGGCAGTGTCATCATAGCCTGAAGGTCTTTTAACAGAAAACTCAGGAAATAATTCTTGATAAGGGTTTTCCAGTGCCTTGGTTAATTTATTCAGCATTTCTTCTTTACCGCTGCTGATCTCTTCAATGCATTCATAAAGCAGATAATTTCTGAGAATAAATTTTGGATTTGCTTTTTGCATCATGGCTAAAGACTCTTCTCTTGAAATAAAATTTAACCTCAACCGGGCCTCATAATTTTCAATAAAGCTTCTGAGCTTTTGAAGCATTTCCTCATTTAAAAGAGTATAAGAAACATTCCCGAAGTGCTCTTTCAGATCAATGTTTGGATTCAGTCTTTCCAGTTGATTGAAAAATAAAGTGTGATCGAGCTGTAATTCCTGCATTAAACCCTGCCAATTGGTGAAAAGCTCCTCATCCTCCTTTCTCAGTTCATCAAATCCGAATTTTCTGCACAGCATGGTATCATGGGCTTCCCAGAAATAGTTACCATAGCGGTTGAGTGCATCTTCCAGGAATTTTTCATCTTTGATCAACGGGTGAAGGGCATTGGCAAGCTGCCAAAGATTCCATTGGGAAATCTGGCCCTGCTTTCCGAAAGCGTATCTTCTTCCGGGAAGATCAGTGGTGTTAGGCGTAAAATTCAAATCATATTCATCCATCATGGAATAAGGTCCATAATCGATGGTAAGCCCCAGCACGGACATATTGTCTGTGTTCATAACGCCATGTACAAATCCTACCCTGAACCATTCTACCATAAGGTTGGCGGTGCGGGTACATATGTTTTCGAAAAGATCTTTATACTTCTGGGAATCTGATGAAGTGATTTCCGGGAAATAATTTTCAATGGTGAAATCAGCAAGTTCCTGTAGTGTTTTGTATTCTCTTTGGGCAGACATCAGTTCAAAATGTCCGAAACGAAGAAAGCTTTCTGCCGTTCTTATGATAACAGCCCCTTTTTCAAGCTGTGGATTTCCGTCGTACATGATATCACGAACTACATCTTCTCCAGTGAAAGCTAAGCTAAGTGCTCGTGTAGTAGGGACTCCCAAATGGTACATCGCCTCACTCATCAGGTACTCCCGTACTGAAGATCTCAGGACAGCTCTTCCGTCAGCATGTCTGGAATAAGGAGTTGCTCCGGGGCCTTTCCACTGGATTTCAGTTTTTTTTCCCTGATCGTTTATGATTTCTCCGGCCAGAATAGCTCTTCCGTCTCCCAGCTGTCCCGCCCAGTTTCCAAATTGGTGTCCTGCATAGGCTGTAGCATAGGTTTGTATGTTTTCCGGAAGATTACTTCCAACCAGGAAGCTCAGGTCTTTATCTTCGAATTGTCCAAGTCCGATCTCCTCTGAAAGAGCTTCATTAAAAGCAATCAGTTCAGGTTTTTCAAATCCTGCGGGCTTCACGGTAGCAAATAAAACCTTTGGCGTGTTTCTTTGCATGGGATTGTTGGAAAAATCACCTGGGAATTTTTTGATAAAAGGCTGGCTGATGCGTTCGATATTCATGCATCAAAGGTATAAATTATAAAAGAAAAGACCTTCCAAATTATTGAAAGGTCTTATATATTTCTAAAAGAGAATTTATTTATTAAAATCTATCTCATCATTAGAGTGAAGATTGTCATTGATATTATCCTCTTTCTTTTCTGTAGGCGTCTTAGGTGTTGGCTCTACAGGTTTTGGATTTTTGATCTCATCAATGGTCTGAAGGCTGCCATCGTCTCCATATCCTCCGCTTAAGCCTTTAAGGTTTGAACAGCCGTCTTTCCAGTCTGAAGGTTTGGTAAACTTGTCATCAGGCGTAATACCCAGATTCTTGTCTGCCCAAACTTTCTTCATGAAGATCGCCCATATCGGTAATGCCATTTTTGCTCCCTGACCTTCTCCTGTTCCATAGAAGTGCGTTGCTCTGTCTTCCCATCCAACCCATGCTCCGGTTGCCAGTTTTGGTGTGATTCCCATAAACCAACCATCTGAGTTATTTTGGGTAGTACCTGTTTTAGCTGCAATTTCTACGGCCTTTGAAATTCCTCTTCTTCCTAATTCCCCGGAAGCGGTACCATATTGAGCAACACCTTTCATCAGTTCGATCATGGTGTATGCGTACATTGGATTCATTACTTCTTTAGGCTCTACGTTTACTTCTTTAATAACCCTTCCGTTGGCATCTTCAATTCTCCAGATCATTTCCGGTTTATTGTAGTTTCCATAGTTGGCAAAAGTACTGTAAGCACCTAGCATTTCATAAATGGTAATATCTGATGAACCTAATGCAATGGTATTGTTTCTAGGGATGTCTTCAGTTACCCCCAGATCTCTTGCTGTCTGAATAACGGCATCTACTCCTGTCATTTCGATAAGTCTGGCTGCAATCGGGTTTTGAGAGTGTGCAAGACCGTCTTTTAAAGTAAGCATTCCTCCTCTTCCCGGTACGTGCCATCCGTTATGATCATAAGTTCCGTTGGAAACAGCTGAGCAAGGTGTCATACCCAGCTTCATAATTGCAGTGGCGTATACGAAAGGCTTGAAGGTAGATCCTACCTGTCTTTTACCTTGTTTGATATGGTCATACTGGAAGTGCTGCCAGTCGATACCACCTACCCAGGCTTTGATCTCTCCGGTTCCCGGAACCATAGACATTAAACCTGCCTGTGCGATCTGCTTATGATATCGGATAGAGTCCCAAGGAGACATTTCAACCTCTTCTTCTCCGCTCCATGTAAATCGTGAAGTTTTGATGGGCTTTTTGAATTCCATCATAATGGAGTCTTCAGGCATGCCGTCTGCTTTTAACAGCTTATAACGGCCGGTTCTTTTCATGGCCTGAACCATTACATCCCTGATCTGCTTGTCATTAAGATAATAGAATGGTCTGTTTTTTCTTCCTCTCTGCTCTGCATCAAATCTTTTCTGAAGATCAGTTAAGTGTTCCTTGATTGCTTCTTCAGCATATTTCTGCATTTTAGAATCGAGAGTGACATATATTTTTAAACCGTCTTTATAAAGGTTAAGCTTTTTACCGGTTTCCTTTTCATGAGCTTCAAGATATTTATCGATCTCTTTTCTCAGATAGAATTTGTAATAAGCCGAGTATCCGTCGGTAATGCTCTTAATAGGGTGGAAGTCCACTTCTATAGGAGTACTGATTGCTTTCTGATAAGTGGCCTCATCAATATATCCTGTTTTCTGCATCTGATCCAATACAACATTTCTTCTCTCCTTCGCTTTTTCAGGGTATCTGTAAGGGTTGTTTTTTCTTGGATTTTCAAGCATTGCTACAAATGTTGCAGCCTCAGGAAGCGTAAGTTCTGAAGTTTTCTTGTTGAAATAAACCCTGGATGCCATTTCAACACCATTGGCATTGAAAAGGAAGTCGAATTTATTAAAATAAAGCGTGATGATCTCTTCTTTGGTATACCTCTTTTCAAGGCTTACTGCCACTACCCATTCTTTTAACTTCTGGAATCCTCTCTCAAATTTGTTCTGAGAAGCATTTCCTGTGAAAAGAAGCTTGGCCAGCTGTTGGGTGATGGTAGAACCTCCACCACGTCCACCGCCATAGGCTACAGCTCTGGCAACGGAATACAGGTCGATTCCGGAGTGCTCTTTAAAACGCTCATCTTCTTTAGCCTGAAGGGCATAGATCAAATAAGGAGGAAGATCCTTATAAACGATGGGCTGTGTTTTTTCCTTTTCAAACTTACCTAAAGTGACTCCGTCTGAAGAAATGATCTCTGAAGCGACAAAGATATCCGGATTTTCAAGTTCTTTTACATCAGGCATTTCCCCAAGGAATCCCTGAGAAACCGCAAAGAAAAGTCCTGAAATTCCCAGAACTACCACAATGAGTCCAATCCAAATAAATGAAACCCATTTTTTCCAGGAGGTGTTTTTCTTTTTGGGAGGCAGGGGAAATGTTTTCCCCTTATTTCCTGCATTTTTTTTGTTTTCTTCCATTTATGGTTACGGTTTAGCCGTTTCTATTTTTACCCCAATATCCTCAATTCCCGGAAGGTCGTCATTTCTCATCGCCTGGATCAGACCGATTTCATACTTTCCTTTTCCCGGAAATCTGTAATTTAATTTATACTGAAACAATGTTTCCTTTGTATCTCCAAAGCCTGTACCAAGCCATTCTCCGTTAGGTTTTGCCAATACATAATTTAAGGTGTCAGTTTCCTTTTTTTTGTTCTGAAGATTGGTGAAATTGACAATGAACCTTATATTGCTATAAGGATAATTGTTATTGTTTCTTACAACAAATATAATATTTTTAGGATTTTGCGGATCTGAAATTTCAAGATTAAATTTTTGCTCGCTTTTCTTATTCCATTTATTATCAACAGAGTTCATGATAACATCTTCGCCTGAAGAAGAGTTACAGCTAAAGAAAAGGATAAGGGAAAATAATCCTAAAATTTTACGCATTTTTATCTTTTTTTGGAGGATATTTCTTTTTAAATTTCTTCTTGTTGGGGGTGTTCTGCAACTTTTTGTCCGCCTCAGAATTAGCTTCAGTCTTTTCTACAGGTCCTTTCTGCTGCGGATGCTGTTTTTGTGGTCTGGGCTGATTTCCTGAATGAGCATTAGCATTCGGGTTTTCTGATCTCTCCGGCCTTTCCTGTCTTTCAGGTCTGTTCCTTTTTTGTCCCTGTCCCTGTTGATTATTGTTGGGCTTATTCTGGCTGTTATTTCGGTTCCTGTTTCCTCTGTTTTTCTTTTCGAAGCGGTCTACATTATTTTCCTGGATCAGGTCAATGCTTTGAACGGGGGAATCCGGCTGTTTCAATTCTTCCAAAGGCAGGATTTTTTCCCCTCTTTTATTTTTTGAAATCAGTTTTTTCACAAGATCAATGTCGAAATCATACCATGCAATGGAGCTTTCCACATAAGCGAACCACATTTTCTTTTTGAAAACATCTATTTTGATACAGAATGCTTTTCCTTTTTCCGTTTCCAGAGTGGTGGAAGAAGAAGGGAAGTCGCTTAATGCATCTAAATAGCTGTCAAGCTCATAGTTCAGACAACATTTAAGTTTACCACACTGTCCTGCCAGTTTTTGTGGATTGATGCTCAGCTGCTGGTATCTTGCTACGTTGGTGTTGACGGATCTGAAGTCTGTAAGCCAGGTTGAACAGCAAAGTTCACGTCCACAAGACCCGATTCCGCCCACTTTCGCTGCTTCCTGTCTGAAGCCGATCTGTTTCATATCGATCTTAGTACGGAATGCTCCGGCGTAATCTTTGATTAACTGTCTGAAATCCACTCGGTTGTCAGCTGTGTAGTAAAATGTGATCTTTGAAGAATCACCCTGATATTCCACATCGGTGACTTTCATTTCAAGACCCAGCCTTTGAGCTATTTTTCTTGCTTCAAGCTTTACACCATCTTCTTTTTTCCTTACTTCCTGCCATACCTCAAGGTCTTTTTGGTTGGCCAGCCTATATATTTTGAGTGCCAATTCTTCAGAAAACTTTTTCTTTTTCATCTGAATCTTTACTAATTCTCCCGTGAGGCTTATTACGCCTACATCGTGTCCCGGACTAGATTCTACTGTAACTACGCTACCTATATGTAAAGGGATATTATTTACATTCTTATAAAACGATTTCCTGTCATTTTTAAACCTAACTTCTACAAAATCGCACCTGTTTGGCGCCGGATTGTTGATGTTAGAAAGCCAGTCAAAAACACTTAATTTATAACTATTCCCGCAGGTATTTACATTTTCACAGCCATTTGCGGTTTTTTTAGGACCACAAGAATGTGCAGAATCGCCGGATGTTTTACATCCACAACTCATATTTCTATTATTTATAATCTTGCAAATTTATGTATTTTTATCTTTATGCAATTCTAAAATACTTAAATAACCTGAATTCCGGATAAAACATTTCAATATTTTGATACAGAAAAGCGGTCAGAGGCTTATAGGGAAGAAGTGGTAAGCTATTTTAAGAATGATTTTTTTTGAGGAAGATTCTGGAATTTAATGCTTTTTATGAAACCATTTGCTATACATTAACATTTCCCAAACTTTACTCCGTTTTTCCGCCTCGTTGTTTATTTTTTTTGTTCCGGCTGCTTAATTGTTAAACAATTGTTTAATATTAAACGATTTAAATCTATTGTTTTTGAAATATATTTAAGTAGCTAAAAATTATGTATTTGCAATGTATTGTATTTAAAGTATTATTTTAAACATAGCTTTCTTTTGGTATATTGTTTAAAATGTTGGGAAATATTAACAGCCGTATTCAAAATAATTTTATATTTGGGTTATATAATAATAGTCTATGAAAAAAATATTAGTATCAACTGCTTTATTGGCGGGCGTTTTATCTTACGCGGGAGGCTTCAGAGTTTCCCTGCAGGGGGTAAAACAATTGGCAATGGCGCATACTAGTGCTCATGCCGAAGATGCGAGTGTGACATTCTTTAACCCTGCGGGTATGTCATTTATCCCTTCTAAACTGAGTATAGTGGCAGGAGGGTTTGGTGCAAGTAATAAAGTTACTTTTCAGAATTTAAATACTTTACAAAGTACAGAAACGGATAATCCTCTGGGAACACCGATCTATGCAGCGATTACTTATAAACCAATAGAAAAACTATCAGTAGGTTTCAGCTTCTCAACACCATTCGGAAGTACGATTAAATGGCCTGAAAACTGGGAGGGGAAAGAACTGGTGCAGAAAATGGAGCTGAAAAGCTTCTATTTCCAGCCGATGGTTTCTGTAAAACTGGCGGATTGGCTATCTTTCGGGGCAAGCTATATCTACGCAAAAGGAAAAGTGGACTGGGATAAGGCTGTAACACAATTCAACGGACAGGTTAATATCAATGATGAAAAGGCGAGTGGACATGGATATGGTTTCGGTTTCTATTTCAGACCTGATCCTAAGCTGGATGTAAGTGTCGCTTACCGTTCAGCGATCGATATGAAAGCTAAGAACGGAACTGCTACGTTCAAATTTCCAACCCAGACTCCTTACTCATTGTTGCAGTTAAATGCAGCCGGGCAGGATCAGTTCTCCGCAACACTTCCATTGGTGGAAGAATATACAATCGGTTTAACGTATAAAGTGACACCAAAATGGTTGGTTTCAGCAGACTTTAACTATCACGGATGGGAAAGATACAGCAAGTTGACTCTTGATTTTGCCAATGCTCCTATCGGAAACCAGGCAGATCCGACGATACTTGTGAATCCTAAAAACTTCAAAAATTCCAAAACGTTCAGATTGGGTACCCAATACGCATTCTCTGATATGATCTATGGTCGTTTAGGTGCTTATTATGATGAATCTCCTTATTCTGATGAGAACTTTATCCCGGAAACCCCTTCATTCAATACTTATGTCGTTACGGGTGGGGTAGGATTTAAATTGAAGCAGTTCGGAGTTGATATAGCGGGAGGTTATGCAATGCCTCAGTACAGAGATGTAAATAACGCCAATATCGGACTTTACGGACAGGCGAAAGCAAGAGCGTTCTACTTTGGTTTAGGTTTATCTTATAACCCTTTTTAATTGAAAGACTATGAAAAAAATTATAATATCGACAATTGCTGTTTCAGCACTTCTTTTTACAGTAACGAGCTGTAAGACAGATTTTGATACTGATGTGAAAGATATTCAGGTATCAAAAGGAAGCGCCGATTTTACAAGATATGTTGCTTTGGGAAATTCACTGACTTCAGGATATAGAGACGGAGCTCTTTATATAGACGGACAAAATGAATCTTATCCGTCAATGATCGCTCAGCAGATGAAATTAGTAGGTGGAGGTGATTTCAAGCAACCATTGATGGCAGATAATAATGGAGGATTGCTTCTGGCAACTTCATCGACGACTACTCTGCAGATCGCTAATACAAAGCTTTATATCAAAGGATTTGTTGATGGAAGCCCGGAATTGGATTATGCAAATGGTAATGTAGCGACAACCGTTGTCAACACGGCGCTTTCCGGACCTTTTAATAATCTTGGGGTTCCGGGAGCTAAAGTGGCGCATTTACTGGCTCCTGGATATGGGAATGTTCAGGGAATCGTTCCAAAAACAGCGAATCCTTATTTTGTAAGATTTGCATCTGAGCCTACTACTTCTGTGATTGCAGACTTTAAAAAACAAAATCCTACATTCTTCTCATTATGGATAGGGAATAATGATGCTTTACTATATGCTTTAGCCGGTGCGGACAGTTCGGTGGAAACATTGACTCCTCCTGCTCAGTTTGCCCAGTATTATAACCTACTGATTGATCAGATTGCAAGTACAAATGCTAAAGGGGTAATTGCCAATATTCCAAGTGTAACATCTGTTCCTGCTCTGACTACAATACCAACAAATCCTTTGACAGCAGCTGTTTTAGGGAAAGGCAATGTAGCCGTAGGAGAAGCTACGATCGATGAATTAAATACCAGTTTATATGGTCCTTTAAGCCAGATTTTAACAGCTTTAGGTGCTGGTGACAGAATCAAGCCGCTTTCTAAAACTGTAGCAAACCCATTGTTGATTAAGGATGAGAGTCTTACAGATCTGAAAGCTCAGATTACAGCAGCTGCAGCAGGTTCAGGAAACCCTACTTTAATAGCTCTTTCTGTGTATCTGGGTGCGACTTACGGCCAGGCAAGACAAGCAAAATCAGGGGATCTGGTTCCTTTGACAACAAAAGCTGATATCGGTAGCCTTGAGGCGGTTCCTCCGGGTGTTCCTGCTTCTCTTGGTGCCAGAGGAATTGCTTATCCGTTTGCTGATAAGTATATATTGGTTCCATCTGAAATTACAGAGATCAATTCTGCAATTGATGCTTATAATGTGACGATCAAAGCGGCTGCTACTGCAAAAGGGTATGCCTTTGTAGATGCTAATGCCAAATTAAAAGAGCTTGCCAGCAATTCAGGTATTGTTTGGGATGGTGTAAAATATACCGCTAAATTTGTATCAGGAGGAGCATTCTCGTTAGACGGAGTTCATTTGACAGGTAGAGGATATGGCGTTATTGCCAATGAATTTATTAAGGCGATCAATGCCGGATATAATTCTTCACTTCCACAGGTAGATCCTAATAAATATTCAGGAGTTAATCTTCCGTAATAATTGATAAAATAAAAACTTAAGAACCACAGGAGTAAATCTTGTGGTTTTTTTTTAAATTTGCAAAATCTTTTAAAAAGTAAAAATGGCCGATCAGTTAAGTTATCTATTTTGTACAAGAACCAGCAGGGACTTGGCAGAGAAAATTGCCCAGAGTTATGGGAAAGAATTAGGAAAAATCAACTTTCAGGAGTTCAGCGATGGGGAATTTGAGCCTGTTCTGGACGAATCTGTAAGAGGAGGGAGAGTTTTTCTAATCGGATCTACGTTCCCACCTGCAGACAATCTTTTGGAGCTTCTTCTAATGATTGATGCAGCGAAAAGAGCTTCTGCAAAGAGCATTACCGTTGTAATTCCTTACTTCGGGCTTGCAAGACAGGACAGAAAAGACAAACCAAGAGCGCCGATCGGTGCTAAGCTAGTGGCAAACCTTCTGACAGCAGCAGGAGCTACAAGAGTGATGACAATGGACCTTCACGCAGACCAGATCCAGGGATTCTTCGAAATTCCGGTAGACCATCTGTATGCTTCTACTATTTTCGTAGATTACATCAAATCTTTGAACCTTGACAATCTTACGATTGCTTCTCCGGATATGGGAGGGGCAAAAAGAGCGAAGAACTATGCCGGCCACTTAGGGGCTGAAGTGGTAATTGCTTATAAGGAAAGAAAAAAGGCAAATGTGGTAGAAGAGATGTTCCTTATCGGAGATGTGACAGGTAAAAACGTAATCCTTATTGATGATATGATTGATACTGCAGGAACACTTTGCAAAGCAGCAGACATCTTAATTGAAAAAGGAGCAAAAACAGTAAGAGCAATGGCTACTCACGGAGTGCTTTCAGGAAAGGCATACGAGAATATTGAAAACTCAAAAATTCTGGAAGTTATTGTAACTGACTCAATTCCTGTTAAAAATAATTTGTCAACTAAAATAAAAGTGCTATCTTGCGCCCCGTTATTTGCAGACGTTATGACAATGGTTCATGAGCACAAATCAATCAGTAGTAAATTTGTTATTTAACTGATTTTTAGTTGTTTGCAAATCAAAATTACAACAATTTTTTAAATTTTTTATAAATGAAATCTATTACAATTCAAGGTACAAAAAGAGAAAGCGTGGGCAAAAAGTCTACAAAAGCTTTACGTGATGCTGAATTAGTTCCTTGTGTTGTTTATGGAAGTGAAGCGCCTTTAAACTTCTCTGCTGAAGAGAAAGCTTTCAAAGGATTAGTATACACTCCTGAAGCACACACGGTATCTATTGAAGTTGACGGAAAAACAATTCCAGCTGTTCTTCAGGATATTCAGTTTCACCCGATCACTGACAGAATTCTTCATGTGGACTTCTATCAACTATCTGATGATAAGCCGGTTATCATGGAGGTTCCGGTAAGAATTACAGGACGTTCAAAAGGTGTTGTAGCTGGTGGTGTTTTACGTCAGTCTTTCAGAAAGCTAAAAGTAAAAGCTATCCCTGCTAACCTACCTGATGAGATCGTTGTAGATGTTACTCCATTAAGAATCGGTAACAAACTTTACATCGGTGGTATCAAAGCAGAAGGATATTCTTTCATGCACCCGGACAACGCAGTAGTAGTAGCTGTTAAGATGTCTAGAAATGCAATGAAAGGAGGTGCGGCAGCAATGGATGATGAAGATGAAGAAGTTGCAACTGAAGAAGGAGCAGCTCCGGCAGCAGAAACTGCGGCAGAATAAGAATTGCTTATGTAAACAATATAAGACCTGTCAATTTATTGGCAGGTTTTTTTATGCAAAAAAGCTAAGAGCCTGTTTAAATTTAATTGCTAATAATTTTGTCTAATTAATTTAACGCTTTATTTTTTTATTTTCCCGCTGATTTTTCTGATTCAGCAGATCATTATTCGTAAATCAAATCAGCGAAATTTGCAAGATCAGCGAGAAATAATATTTTAATACAAATTTAAACAGGCTCTAGAAAGTTGAGAAAGATGGTTCAAACGAAAAATGAATGAATTTATAAATCTGCTGAGTCTGTTTCTCGGTTCCTCCGGATTAATTGTATAATCCTAAATTTAATATTTACGATTCTTTTTCCTTTCTCAGCTTTTTATTTGCTTCCTTAGCCTTATCAGCTTTCTTTGCTTTTTGCTATTGTATCTCCTTTGCCTTTTCGCTTCTATCAGTTTTCTTCGTGAGGAGTCATCGAATATTTCTATTATCTGACAACTATCACCCTCTAACCTGATGCTCCCTTTCGAAAAAAAAGCCGTAAATTTGAAGTGTTCTAAATAAGGACGTTTTAATTTAAAAAATAAATAAATGTTTGACATTCAGGAAATAAGAAGCCAGTTTTCTATATTGGACAGAGAAGTGAATGGTAAGCCCTTGGTTTATCTGGATAATGCAGCTACATCCCAAAAGCCCAATTCGGTTTTAGAAGTCTGTCATGCATATTATACAGAACTTAATGCAAATGTTCACCGGGGAATTCATACATTAAGCCAGCTGGCAACAGAGGAAATGGAGCTCTCCAGAAAAAAGATACAGAAATTCATCAATGCAGAGCATGATTTTGAAGTGATCTTTACCAAAGGAACAACAGAGGGATTGAACCTCATCGCTTATATTTTAACACAGAAACTGCAGAAAGATGACGAGATCATTATTTCATACCTGGAACATCACTCTAATATTGTTCCGTGGCAGATGCTGTGTGAAAGAACAGGGGCAAAGCTTCGTGTGATTCCTATCGATGAAAACGGAATTCTTCAGCTGGATCACTTTGATCAGCTTTTAAGTGAAAGAACCAAAATTGTTTCTGTAAACCAGGTTTCTAACGCGTTGGGAATTGTAAACCCTATCGAGGAAATTATTGCAAAAACAAGAAAAAATACAGAGGCCTATATCGTAATTGATGGCGCCCAGTCTGCTCCGCATTTCAATATTGATGTTCAGAAGATGGATTGTGACTTCTTTGTCTTCTCCGGTCATAAAATGTATGCTCCTATGGGAACAGGTGTTTTATATGGAAAACGTGAGATCCTGGAAGCTTTACCTCCTTTTCACGGAGGTGGAGAGATGATTGCAACATGTTCTTTTGATGGAACTACCTATGCAGGTCTTCCATTTAAATATGAAGCAGGAACACCAAATGTAGGGGGAAATATAGCTCTTGGAGCTGCGGTTGACTTTATGAACAGGGTAGGGCATGACAATATTCAGAATCATGAAAATGCTTTGCTGGAATATGCCCAAAGGCAACTTCTGGAAATAGGAGGAATTAAGATCTATGGGGAAAAAGCGAAAAGAACCGGTGTTGTCTCCTTTAATCTGGAAGGAGTGGGTATTGCTTCAGATGTGGGAATGATCCTTGATAAAATGGGAATTGCTGTAAGAACAGGACATCACTGTACACAACCTATTATGAGCTTCTTTAATATTGCCGGAACAGTGAGAGCAAGCTTTGCTGTTTATAATACTTTTGCAGAAATTGATGCATTGGTAGAAGGGGTTAAAAAAGCACAACGCATGTTGAGTTAATAAGCTATTGTATTCTTTACATACATATAAATTAAAAAGCAGCCAACAGGCTGCTTTTTTTAGTCCGGAACACAGGAGCATCGTCCGTTTACAATTACCTGATGGTATCCATCGGCACATGCAAGGCAGATTTCTCCTCCTGCCATTATGCTCTTCATTTTGTCTTTGTTTAATTTTTTCATAATAATGATTTAAAGTGTTAGTAATCAAATATAAGATAAATTGGTAATAAACTATCAGGACAAAAGCTTTTCTATATATGAAGGGGAGATTATTGTATTTTTTTATATATAAAAACCCTGATTGTGAATATCAGGGCTTTTATATATTGTAAAACTTATGGATTTAAATCCTGTATTTTAAAGGTTCGGTTTCCAGTCAACGACTGCTCTGATGAATGCTTCGGCATTTTCTACCGGAACATTAGGTAAAATTCCGTGGCCCAGATTGGCGATATACCTGTCTTTTCCGAAACGGTTGATCATTTCATTCACCATTTTCCTGATCGTTTCAGGTGTTGAGTGAAGCCTTGCAGGATCAAAGTTCCCCTGTAGGGTCATGGTATGATTCGTTAATGTTCTTGCAAATTCAGGAGTAATGGTCCAGTCTACACCAAGGGCGGAGGCTTTAGATAGGGTCATGTCTTCCAGTGCAAACCAGCATCCTTTTCCAAATACGACAACATGGGTAAGTGGGCTCAAAGCTTCAACGATCTGGTTGATGTACTGCCAGGAGAACTCCTGATAATCAGTTGGAGAAAGCATCCCTCCCCAGGAGTCAAATACCTGTACAGCAGAAACTCCTTTTTCTACTTTTCTCTTTAAATAGGCAATCGTAGTGTCTGTAATCTTTTGAAGTAATAAATGAGCAGCTTCAGGCTGTTGGAAGCAGAAAGATTTTGCAATGTCAAATGCCTTGCTTCCTTTTCCTTCCACACAGTAGCAAAGGATAGTCCATGGAGAACCCGCAAAACCGATCAATGGAATTTCATTGTCCAGCTTCTGAAGTGTTAATTCGATAGCGTCAAAAACGTAACCTAAAGTATCATTCACATCCGGAGTTTCAATATTCTGAACCTGTTCCATTGTTCTGATCGGAGTATCCAGCCAGGGTCCAACGGATTCCTTCATTTTGAAATCGATACCCATTGCCTGCGGAACTACCAGAATATCAGAAAACAGAATCGCTGCATCCAGGGGAAATCTGCGGATAGGCTGTATGGTAATCTCTGCAGCAAGCTCAGGAGTCTGACATCTTGTAAAGAAATCATACTTGTCTCTTAACGCAATAAATTCCGGCAGATATCTTCCAGCCTGCCTCATCATCCAGACAGGAGGTCTTTCAACGGTCTCTCCGCGAAGTGCTTTTAAATATAGGTCGTTTTTAATCATAATCTATTTAAACTAATATGTCACCGCCCAGAAGCGACAAAAGATATTCTAAATCTTACTTCCGATTTCTCTCTTTATCAATTCAAAGATAGAGCTAAGCGTGTTTTCTTCGGAAGTGAAAATTTTTTCCTGGGTAAAATTTCTTAATTCGCAGGAGGTGGTTTCCCCGATTGAAAAAAGCTTCATGCCTTCCAGCGAATTTCGCCTTGCAAAACTACGAACTCCGCTCGGACTAAAAAATACTGCAGCATGATATTTTTCAGGTATCAAGGGGTTGATTTCCTCAGTATTATATATGGTAATCTTTTTGTACTTAATGTTTTGTAAAGGAAGATCCTTATCCAGCACATTAATGGCAAGATTGCCACAGAAGTGAAGGAACTGCTCGTGCTGGCAGTTTCCGATGATAAATCTGGAAAGTGTCTCAGCGTTTTTCAAAACCTTGAATGTTCCGAACCCAAATTTTCTCAATGCCTTCTTCGTTTTTTCTCCTACACAATAGATTTTGTTGTAGTTTTTGGCAGTGAAATTTTCGTTAGGCTTAAACCTGTTTTTAAAGAACGAGGTCACTCCGTTTACACTGGTGAAGATCAGAGAGTAATTTTTAAGATCAAACGGGCTGATCATAATAGGTTTGGTCTTAATTACCTCAACACATTCAGCCAGGGCATCCTCTCCTAATTCTTTGGATATAATGCTCTGGTCTATATTTTTGGTAAATAAGATTTTCATGTCTGTTAAATTAAAGAAGATGAAAAGTCGTTAAAGGAATCTGGAATCTGAAATAATCTTAGATCTGGCTTTTGATTTCTGCCATAAGCTCTTTTCCTCCGTTTTCAAGAACAACTTTTGCAAATTTTTCTCCAAAATTTTCTGAGGAACTATACTCAAAGCTCTCATCAACGGCAATGCAGTTTTTACCATCCAAAGAACAAAGTGCTGCCTTGAAGCGGATCTGGTCTCCGATGATTTCTGCAAAAGCTCCGATCGGCGCTGTACAGCCTCCCTCTAAAGTACTTAAGAAGTTTCTTTCGATCTCTACACAGGTCTGAGTTGGCTTATGGTTGATCTGACGCACAATTTCATTGATCTCAGGTTTATCGGTATGTCCGGCTACGGAAATAACGCCCTGTGACGGTGCCGAAATCATTAATGGCAGCATCTCATAATCGATCTCCATTTTCATTCTTTTGATTCCGGCCAAAGATAGAATGGTCGCGTCAAAATCTCCTTCTTCCAGTTTTTGAAGCCTGGTCTGGATGTTACCGCGGATATCTGAGAATTCGGCAGCAGGATAATTTCTTAACCAAAAGGCTCTTCTTCTTAAACTGCTTGTTGCCAGTTTCAGCTCATGGAATTCCTTATTCCTTGCAGATTCTTTTCTGATCAGGATATCCTGTGGATAATCTCTCTCCAGATAGGCGACCATCTCAATATTCTGAGGTAACTGAGTAGGAACGTCTTTTAAAGAATGTACGGCAATATCGATCTCATCATTCAATAGGGCAATGTCAAGGTCTCTGGTGAAAACCCCTGTAATGCCTAAAGAATATAATGGCTGATTAAGGTTCTTATCGCCGGAAGAAACGATAGGAATGATATCCGTTAAATAATTGTTGTTCTGAAGGTGCCTCGCAACCTCTCTAGCCTGCCAAAGTGCAAGTGCGGAATTTCTGGTTCCGATTCTAATGCTTTTCATTGAATTCGTTGTTTGGTTGTTCAACTAATATTTCGTGCATTAATTTACTAATTTCTTCGGCTTTTAAAGGATTATCAATGATATATTTTGCAAAACGGTTGGTGATTTTCTGGATCATTTTATCAGAAAGTTCCATGTCCGTGATGTTTATGTATTTATTTTTTCTGTAAAAATTATGCATTTCATTGCGTTCCATATTCTTTAAAACCGCTTTGAAATGGTGGATATTGGGTGCCAGTTTTCTCTTTTTTTCCCACTCAAGAAAGTCTTTCATCAGCTCCTTAATGATCTTTTCAGCTTTCGGGATCTCTCTTTCACGCTGCTGGATCGTTTCCTGGATCTGTTTTGAAAGCTCATCTACGTCGATCAGTGTTACATTTTCATTTTCGGTGACATTCTTTTCAACGTTATGCGGAATGGAAAGATCGATCACCAGAGTTTCTTTTCCGTTCGGAAAGTGGGATTGGTTGACAATAGGATGCTTTGCTCCTGTTGCCACAATAAGAATATCCGTATTTTTTAATTCCTTGTCAAAATCAGAATAATCAACGTGAGGAATATTGTATTTCTGGGAAATTTTTTCAGCTTTCTCCTGAGTTCTGTTGGCAATCTTGATTTTGGGCTGATAAACATGCTTTACCAGGTTCTCAACCGTATTCTGCCCTATTTCACCCACTCCTAAGAGAAGAATGTTCTTTTCAGTAATTCTCTTTTGGCTGTTTAAAATATAATGAACCGCTGCGTAGGAAACAGAAGCGGCTCCATTGGAAATGCCGGTTTCGTTCTTGATCCTTTTTGAGATCTGAATAGCGGCATTAATTGCTCTTTCAAGATAAGGATTGGAATTTTGTCTCTCTTTCTTAAATCGGTTGTATGCCTTTTTGATCTGGCCGATGATTTCAAAATCCCCGATGATCTGGCTTTCTAGCCCTGCAGCAACTCTGAAAAGGTGGATCAAAGCTTCCTCTTTGGTAAGGATATTGGCAAACTGAAGAAAATCCGTAAGATGTACTCCAATGGTTTTGCAGTATTCTTCAGCCACTAAAAGATAATTGGGAGAGGTGGTATAAATCTCCGTTCTGTTACAGGTGGAAACTACAAATGCATCCCCAAGATCTTCCTGATGGACCCGGGAAACAAAGTTTTTGATGTTTTCATCAAAGAATGCAAACTTTCCTCTCGTTTCTACATCTGCCTTTTCATAGCTTATGGAAAGCACGGCAAAATTCGATGTTTGATGGATGTTGGAATACTGTAACATAAGCAGTCGCAAATTTACGTTTTTTTTAATTAATCATTCTCTGATAGTGTATATGATAATTATCGTAAAAAACTATAGAGAAGTCTAGGACCGGGATGTGAAGAAAGCTTTTTATGGCAAAAGGGTTAAATTGCAAAAAGGCGGATTTGTTTGTGTAAAAGATTGAGACTGGGTTGAGATAAAGCAAATGGTGAAAAGGTAAAATGATGAAATTGAGATTTGCTTATGTGCAATGAATAGAAGATAATTGTTAAAAAGAACTAAAAATGCAAGATTCAACAAAATCGAAAAACAAAGCAGGTGATATGGTTGGGAGGAGTAAAGTGCATGATAAAGATAAATTTGCAAATCCGCTTATCTGGGCCTGTTTTCTTCGCCTTTTCACCCTTTTGTAATTTTGCCTTTTGGCCCTTTTAACACTTCATTAATTTTAGTTGAAATCAAACTCTGTAAATGTCTAAACTGAAAGTTAATAAAGAATTATAAATTTTAATAAAATTTTAACCAAATTATGTTAGTGGGAAATTTCTTTAGTAGTGTTAAATTTATATCTTTGTAACCTTAAATCAGAAGAAAAATATGAGTTTATTTGATATGTTTACGCAAGAAATTGCGATAGACCTTGGAACTGCTAATACCCTTATCATCCATAATAATAAAATTGTTATAGATCAACCGTCAATTGTTGCAATTGAACGTTCGTCGGGTAAGCCGATTGCCGTCGGAGAGCAGGCCAAGCATATGCAAGGTAAGACTCATGAGGATATCAAGACGATCCGTCCTTTGAAAGATGGTGTCATTGCAGATTTCCACGCTTCTGAACATATGATCAAGGAATTCATTAAAAAAATTCCCGGAATCAAAGGTAAATTCATACAACCTGCATTACGAATTGTAATCTGTATTCCTTCTGGTATCACTGAAGTTGAAAAAAGAGCGGTAAGAGACTCGGCTCAGAAAGTAAATGCTAAAGAAGTAAGGCTGATCTATGAACCGATGGCTGCGGCTATAGGGGTTGGGATCGACGTACAGAAGCCTGAAGGGAATATGATCATCGATATAGGCGGAGGTACTACTGAAATTGCTGTAGTAGCGTTAGGAGGTATCGTATGCGACAAATCCGTGAAGATTGCAGGAGACGTATTTACCAATGATATTGCGTATTACTTAAGAACTCACCATAACCTTTATATCGGGGAAAGAACAGCGGAAAGAATTAAAATTGAAGTGGGCTCTGCAGTAGAAGATCTTGATGTAGATATCGAAGACATCCCGGTACAAGGTAGAGACCTTATTACAGGGAAGCCTAAAGAAATTATGGTTGGATACAAGGAGATTGCCCGTGCATTGGATAAATCGATCATCAGAATCGAAGATGCCGTAATGGAAACTCTTTCTCTTACTCCGCCGGAGCTGGCAGCTGATATTTACAAAACAGGTATTTATCTTGCCGGAGGAGGTGCGTTATTGAGAGGTCTTGCAGACAGAATTCACAAAAAGACAGGTCTTCCTGTGTTTGTGGCTGAAGATCCGTTGAGAGCTGTTGTTCGCGGAACAGGTATTGCGCTTAAGAATATGGATAAATTCAATTTCTTAATTAAATAATTTTAACTTTTTACGACTGTATATCTGAATGGGATTTTTGCTGAGATTATTTTCGAAGAATACTCTTTTCGTCTTCTTTATATTCCTGCAAATTATTGCTCTGGTTTTGATATTCTCCAGAAATGCCATGCAGAGATCCTGGATTGCAGGCCAGACAGCTGCGCTGAATTCCTGGTTTTCCGGGTATATTGATGAAGGGGTTTCCTATCTGAAGCTTAAACAAATCAATGAAGATCTTGTCGTACAGAATAAAGCCCTTATGGCAGAGCTTTATGGAAAAGATGGGACAAAGACTCCTGTTTTCAAAAGAGTTCATGATACAATAGGAGGTGGCCAGATCTATACTTTCGTAGATGGTGAGATTGTTTTTAACAGCATCAACAGAAGAAATAATTATTTTACGATCAACCGTGGCCGCAGAGATGGAGTATTTCCTCAAATGGGAGTTATGGCTCCGAAAGGTATTGCCGGGATCGTAATCAATTCTACAGACAGTTACGCATTAGTTCAATCAGTATTGAGTGTAAGCAAGATCAGAATTAACGCTGCACTGAAAAATTCAGGATATTTTGGTACTTTAACATGGAATGGAGACAATTCGAGGGTAATGCACCTTGCGGATATCCCCAAATATGTAGCATTAAAGATCGGAGATACTGTCGTTACAGACGGTAAATCTGCTATTTTCCCTAAAGGAGTGACGATCGGTACGATCGCCGGATATTCTGTAGATAATAAGACCGGATTTTGGGATATCTCGGTTGAATTGAGTGAAAAAATGGGAGCGTTGAATAAAGTATACGTAGTAAAGAATCTTAAAAAAGCGGAAGTGCAGAAGATTCAGGATACTATGCAGACTGTAATAAAAAAAGAAAATGATTAGCAGGACTTTATTTACCGATATACTGATCATGATCTTTCTTGTTGCATTACAGATCGTTGTATTGGACAGAATTACTATTTTCGGTAAGTATACACCGGTTTTATATCCGGTGTTTGTCATGTTCTATCCTTTTTTCAGAAATAGGTTTCAATTTCTTGCATTAAGTTTTTTAATAGGTCTTTCCATTGACGGATTCCATTATTCATGGGGAATTAATGCGTTTGCCACCACATTGATCGCTTATTTCAGGACGTTGATATTCAGGACTTCTACAGATACGTCCACAGACTTTTTCTCTTTTCAGTCCCTTCAATGGGCGCAGTTTTTGCTGTTTTTATTTTCAAGTATTTTCCTGCATCAGCTTTTAGTGCAGTATATTGAGTTCTTTAAGTTTAGCAGGTTTTTTGAAATATTGTTTAATGTGTTGGTAACTAGTGTAATTTCATTTATATTTATCGTTATTTACGCATTAATATTTAAAATCAAACAAAAAGTTTGAACACACGTTATTTAAAAATTTTTTCGTTCCTTGTTGTTATCGCCCTTATTTTTGTGGCGAGGCTTTCGTATTTGCAGTTGTTTACAGACCGTTATGCCTTAAACGCGGCCAATACTTCCATTAAAACGGAATACATTATCCCGCAGCGTGGGGTTATTTTTGACCGGAACGGTAAGATCATGGTAGGAAACCAGCCGGCTTATGAGGTCTCTTTTACGCAGGCTTTGATGAAACCGGATTTTGATACCCTTGGATTCTGTAGTCTGATGAAGATCAGCAAGGCTGATTTTATCAACAGGATCAATTTCATTAAGAAAGAAAAGTATTATTCTAAACTGACTCCGATGACTTTCCTGAAGGATCTGAGCAGGGAAGATATTGCAAGGGTTCAGGAGATTATTTTCAAATACCCTGCTTTTAATATTGTACAGCGGCCGCAACGCCAATACGAAGTTTCCACTTCAGGAAACCTTTTAGGCTATACCAACGAGGTAAATGACGCTGAGATCAAAAAGGATTCTGCTTACTATCTGCCTGGTGACTTCATCGGGAAGAAGGGAGTCGAAAAGTCCTATGAAAAAGAACTTCGTGGGATAAAAGGAGTAAAGTATATTCAAAAGGATATCAGACTCAGAAATATCGGGTCTTATAAAAACGGGACACTGGATAAAGACGTTATTACAGGAAAAGATATTACGCTTACCATCGATTATGACCTTCAGAGAATGGCTGAAGAGATGCTGGTCAATAAACATGGAGCCATTGTTGCCATCGATCCGAATAACGGTGAAATTTTAACGCTGGCTACAGGTCCTGATGTTGATCCAAATCTATTTACCGGACCTTATAAATCCAAGAATATTTATGCTTTAAATAAAGATACGCTTTACGAGAACAAGCCTATGTTTGACAGGTCGGTTCAGGCGGCATATCCTCCAGGATCCACATTCAAATTACTGACTGCCTTGGCAGGAATGCAAATGGGGGTAATGGATGAAAAGACAATTTTCCCATGCGGAGGAGGGTTCTATTATAAAGGACTTAGGATTAAAGGACATGGAGGAGCAGATCCTTTGATTCCTTCTATCCAGGTTTCCAGTAACTGTTATTTCTCGCATGCTTATCTGGCTATTATGAACAAATATCCCGGTGATCCGTCCAGAGGAGTGGATGAATGGAAAAAGATCATGAGCAGCTTCGGAGTTGGAGAATTTTTGAATAATGACCTGGCTTCAGGAGCAAAAGGAAGAATTCCGAGTGGAGAGTTTTACGAAAAAAGACAGAAAGCGTTAAATAAATACAGCGGTAAGAAGGATTTTAAAAATTGGGATCCTTTAGCCACAGGAGCTGTTTTCAACGGAATGGGGCAGGGAGATGTAATGCTTACCCCTTTACAGATGGCGAATGTTTTATCGGCTATTGCCAACAAAGGATGGTATTACACTCCTCATATTGTTAAAGCTATTGATGGTAAACCTAATCCTGATCCGAGATTTAAAGTAAAACATAAAACCCTTGTAGATACTAAGCATTTTGATCCTGTACTGAAAGGAATGGAAGCTGTGGTATTGAGAGGTACTGCGAGAAGCTTGAAGTCAAATGATTTCACTCAGCTTGCAAAAACAGGTACTGCACAGGTTCCGCAGGGAAAGGATAACTCCATCTTTGTATTGATCGCTCCGGCTGACAAGCCTAAAATCGTAGTAGCGGCAGTAATGGAGCATGCAGGATTCGGAGCAACATGGGCGGGCCCTGCCTGTACAGTGATCGCT
Organism: Chryseobacterium sp. UF-290; assembly: GCF_058245615.1. Taxonomy (NCBI): domain Bacteria; kingdom Pseudomonadati; phylum Bacteroidota; class Flavobacteriia; order Flavobacteriales; family Weeksellaceae; genus Chryseobacterium; species Chryseobacterium sp. UF-290. The sequence continues at coordinate 34,835 of NZ_JBSICB010000007.1, read as the reverse complement.
GAAAAATATATTACAGGTGACCTGAAGAGAGAGCACCTTTATAAGAAAATGGTTACGGCGAGCTTCATGCCGGAATATAAAAGACAATGGATCGTAGACCTGAAGCGTAAAGGTCTGTATGTTGATCCCAAGCTCGATTCTATTAAACGAAAAAAAATGCAGGATAGTCTGGAATTTGTTAAGCAGCAAAAAGCCAAGCTACAAAAAAGAATAGACGAAGAAACTAAAAATAATAACACTGCTAAAAAACCTGTGACGCAATGAAATGGACTGAAGGAATAGATAAACTTGGCCTTGGGCTGTATTTCCTGCTTTGCATTTTCGCGATTGCAAACATCTATAGTGTTGACCAGAAATTAGGGGAAAAACAATTGGTCTTCTTTTGTATTTCCTTATTTGTGGGGCTTATCATATTTTTAGGAAGAAGTAAGTTCTTCGAAAATATGGCGGGGATCATTTATATAGGAGGAGTTCTGTTGCTGATAGGGCTTTTTCCGTTCGGTAAAGAGATCCTGGGTCAGAAGAACTGGTATAAGTTCGGAAGCTTTACCATGCAGCCCGTTGAATTCGCCAAGATCGGAACAGCTCTGATGATGGCCAACTATGTTTCAAGTCCTGACTTTAATCTTAAGAACAGGAAATCCCTTTTTACCGCTTTAGCGATTATCGGGATTCCGGCAGTGGTCGTTCTGGCTATTCCGGATGTAGGATCTATGCTTGTGTTTATTGCATTTTTCATTGCCTTGTATAGAGAAGGGTTAAGCGGATTGTTGTTTGGAGTAGGATTTATTTTTGCCGGAGTCTTTCTGGTTGCGCTGGCAGTACCTCCGGTATATGTTGTAGTAGCGATTTTATTGATTGCCGGTATTTTGATAGCCATGAATTATCACAGAATGTCCTGGGATGTGATTACGATCTCGGGAATTGCAGGATCTGTCCTTTTATTGTGCGGTCTTGCATTCGGTTCCCCTTATATTTTAGAAAAGCTTCCAAAGCACCAGAGAGAAAGGATCGAGGTTCTTTATAAAGGTGAAAAAGCATTTAGGGATACCTCAGGATATAACTTACTATATTCAAAAACTGCAATCGGGTCAGGGGGACTTACAGGAAAAGGATACCGTGAAGGATCAGTTACCCAGGGTAAATTTGTTCCGGAGCAGGAAACCGACTATATTTTCTGTACAGTAGGTGAAGAATGGGGATTTGTAGGAAGTGCGCTTCTCGTTTTCTGCTATATGATTTATATAGGCAGGATCTACTATCTGGCAGAGAGGCAGAAATCCACCTTTAACCGGGTATTTGGGTACTGCTTTGCATCGATCCTGCTGATGCACTTTTCCATCAATTTAGGGATGGTTATGGGGCTTTTCCCTACAGTAGGTATTCCTTTACCGTATTTCAGCTATGGAGGAAGCTCCCTGTTAGCCTTCTCTATAATGACATTTATTTTCTTTAAGCTTAATTATTCGGATAAAAATAGCCTGGTATAAATTTGAAACCGGATATTGTAAGTTTAGAAAAATCTCGTTTAATTTTTTTGCCTAAAATCATCTGCGAAATCTATGAGATTTGTGGAAGAACGGTTATTCTCAAATACCATTGAATTTTTATGAAAGAAGCCTATATCCTGGACCAGGATTTTGAAAATACAGATCCTTCCCAATTGCGTCAGGGGGAATATGAGAACTGTACATTCAGCAACTGTAATTTTGAATACCTTGATCTGTCAGGATTCAGTTTTACCGATTGTGAGTTTACCGGCTGTAACCTCAGCATGGCTAAACTGATGAAAACTGCTTTCCGTGATGTGGTCTTCAAAGAGTGTAAAATGTTCGGACTTCAGTTTAATGATTGTAATGAGTTCGGGCTGTCCTTTACATTCGATGGCTGTGCTCTCAATAATTCTGTATTCTACCGGACCTCTGTTAAGAAAACGGTTTTTAAAAACTCTAAGCTTATTGAAGTGGATTTCACTGAATGTGATGCTTCCAATGCCGCATTCATCAACTGTGATCTGTCAGGTGCTGTTTTCGATAGTACAAACCTTGAAAAAACAGATTTCCGAACTTCTATTAACTATTCGATAGATCCGGCTTTAAACAGGCTTAAAAAGGCTAAGTTTTCACTTTCCGGAGTGTATGGTCTGCTGGATCAACTGGATATTGAAATTGATAGGAATGGGTAGAGAAGTTAGAAGTTAGCGGCTGAGCATTTTGATTCATTACTGTAAAAATCAGGAAATGCTGATTATCTATTTAACGATTATTAGTGAGTTTTAGCCGGAACCTCTAACTGTGTTATAAAAAAGTACAGATAACGGTAAATAAAAAAACCATCAGAATTCTGATGGCTTCATTATTTAAATCAATTATTTATAAAATTAAAAATTTGCTGGTGTAGCGGGAGCAATAGCTGCCAGGTTATTGTAAGCTTCTCCTTCCTCGTTGATCACTCTTTTCGCGAATCTGAACTTTGGTCCCCAATAAGAGTCATTCAGTGAAGAGATCATTACTCCTTTTGATGTCGCTGCGTGAATAAATTTGATTTCACCTTCTTCAGTAACACTTTCTACAATACCTACGTGAGAAATTCTTCTTCCATGGGAAAAGAAGATCAGGTCTCCTTTCTGCAGCTCTCCTTTTTCAACTCTTTCTCCTTCCTGAGCTTGTGAAGCCGCTACTCTTGGTAAGCTAAGACCTGCTGCTGCTCCGAATACGGAAAGAACAAAAGCTGAACAATCTATACCTTTTCTTGTTGTTCCTCCATATCTGTAAGGAGTTCCAAGGTATGTTTCAGCTTCAGTAAGGATACCGTCAATGGTTTTATTATGCTTGATCACTTTTGCGATCTCAGAATTCTTTATGGCTTTTTTAGCATTCGCTATAGATGCCGCCTTTTCTGCAAGGAAAGAATCAATAAGCTTTTGCTTATCCTGCTCCATTTTTTTGTTATCTATAGAAGCTAGTTTGGCATCTGTTTTGTATTCTTTTGTGTAAGTTGCTGGTTTTGAAACTACATAATTAGTAGCACACGATTGCAATGAAACTGTAGTAACTAAAGCAACTAAATAAAACAAAACTCTTTTCTTCATATATATTTGATTAACCGTGTTAAAAAAGGATATTTATTTTCAAAAGCATTACAAAAGTAGAGATTCCGAATAAAAGACCCCTGCTATGATAATTGTCAGGACTTTATTTTAACACTATTTAACATATTATTTACATATGTTAAAGAAAAATAAACCGCAACCCCCTGTTTTTGGCAAGTGTGCGGTTTTTTTTATTAAGATTCTTTAACAAAATCTGTCGATATTCTTCTATATATCGTGTTTTGTGATTTAAAACTCTAATTTTCTTAACTGTTAATAAAACAAAAAAATTCCCCGGAAAAACCGAGGAATTTGAACTAATATGGAACTTTACAGAGGTTATTTTGTGAACAACATTTCTCTGTATTTTGTCATCGGCCAAAGTTCATCGTCTACCATCATTTCAAGAGCATCGGAAGCTTCTCTGATAGGGTCAAATAATGGTTTTACTTTGTTGCAGTATTCTTCTGCCTGCTTTTGGCTGTCTGATATGTTTTTTGCCGCTTCTCTGGCCTTAATAAGGTCTTCAACACCAAGCTTGATCCTGGAAACATTTTCAGAAATGCTGGTTATTAAGCTCATCTGCTCTTTTGCCAATGGTTTGAATTCTTTATCTCCAAAAATGTCTTTAAGACCTTTTACGTTTTCAATTAATCTGTTCTGGTAATTTAAAGCAGAAGGAATGATATGGTTTCTTGCGATATCACTTAGCACTCTTGCTTCAATATCAATAACAGTAGAGTATTTTTCCAGCTTGATCTCGTTTCTTGCCTCAACTTCTCTGTGAGTGAAAATTCCCATCTCTTCATACAGGGCCAGGAATTTTTTGTCCATCTCCTGCTTTAAAGCTTCCGGTGTTGTTTTCAGGTTGTTCAATCCTCTTTTCTTAGCTTCTTTAGCCCAGTCATCAGAATATCCGTCACCTTCAAACATGATACTTTTAGATTGCTTGATGTATTCTCTGAGTACATTGAAGATGGCTTCGTCTTTCTTCAATCCTCCTTCGATAAGAGTATCTACTTCTTTTTTGAAATCGTTCAGCTGTTTCGCCGCAATGGTATTCATTACAGTCATAGATTCTGCACAGTTTGCAGATGAACCTACGGCTCTGATCTCAAATTTATTTCCTGTAAATGCAAATGGAGAAGTTCTGTTTCTGTCTGTATTGTCTAACAGGATTTCAGGGATTTTCCCCACTACATTTAATTTTAATTCAGTTTTTTCTTCCGGAGATAATTTTCCGTTCGTTACTTTTTCAAGCTCTTCCAAAACGCTGAATAGCTGGCTTCCGATGAATACGGAGATAATTGCCGGTGGAGCTTCGTTGGCGCCAAGTCTGTGGTCGTTGCTTGCAGAAGCGATACTTGCTCTTAAAAGATCGGCGTACTCATGAACAGCTTTAATCGTGTTAACGAAGAAAGTTAAGAACTGTAAGTTTTTCTTTGGATTCCTTCCCGGGCTCAAAAGGTTTTCTCCTGTGTCGGTAGCCAAAGACCAGTTGTTGTGCTTTCCGCTTCCGTTTACACCAGCGAAAGGTTTCTCATGGAACAGGATATGGAAATGGTGCTTGTGCGCTACTCTTGCCATGATGTCCATCAGTAAAGAGTTATGGTCTACAGCAACGTTTACCTCCTCAAACATCGGCGCCAGCTCGAACTGGTTCGGGGCAACCTCATTGTGTCTTGTTGTTGCAGGGATACCCAACTTCATACACTCGATCTCCAGCTCTTTCATAAAGTTCATTACCCTTGTAGGGATAGAGCCGAAATAGTGGTCGTCTAGCTGCTGTCCTTTTGCAGGAGAATGTCCCAATAATGTCTTACCTGTTAAAACAAGGTCAGGACGGGATTGATATAAGGCTGAATCTACAAGGAAATATTCCTGTTCCCAGCCCAAAGTAGGTGTTACTTTCGTTACGTTTTTGTCAAAATACTGCATTACATTTGTCGCAGCTTCATCCACAGCGTTCAAAGCTCTTAACAGAGGTGCTTTGTAATCTAAAGTTTCTCCTGTGTAAGAGATGAAGATCGATGGAATACATAATGTAGTTCCCATGATGAATGCCGGAGAGGTAGGGTCCCACGCTGTGTACCCTCTTGCTTCAAAAGTATTTCTGATACCTCCGTTCGGGAAAGAAGAGGCGTCAGGTTCCTGCTGTATAAGCATATTTCCGCTGAATCTTTCAATTGCTCTGCCTCCTTCAATAGGGGTAAAGAAAGAATCATGCTTTTCTGCCGTCGTTCCTGTCAAAGGCTGAAACCAGTGCGTATAGTGAGTTACTCCCTTGCTCATCGCCCAGTCCTTCATCGCTACAGCTACCTGGTCTGCAATATGTCTCTGGATCTTCGTTCCTTTCTTAATGGCATCCATGATAGAGCCGAATGCTTCTTTCGTTAAATATTCTCTCATGGTCTCTTCTGAGAACACATTTTTACAGAATAGTTCTGATAATTTTGCAGGGACCTCAATAGAGTTGTCTCTTCTGAAATCCTTAAATGGTAGGGTTTCTAATGCTTTGAATCTTAAGGTTGACATATTTGGGTGAATTTTGATGGGGCAAATTTACAAAAAAAATAAAACGAAAATGATTTAACCCTAAAAATTTTAGGGGTTGTTTTGGTTTTTATATAATTTAAACGATTGTTTGGTGGTTTTTTTATAGGGTGTTTTGAAGTTTAATATTTAAAATCTGGTGCCCATAGCCGGTTTTGAAGGGGGAGTACCTTAGATGCATTTTATTTTATACATGGTCCTGAATGAGGTGGTTTAAGCCACTTATTAAAAGATAGTTAAAATAAAATGGACAAAGATTTTGTATATTTGTGTGAAATTTATTTTATGACAAATTCTAGAGCAAGAGAAACAACAGAGGCTATTGAAAGACTATATATCTCTATGAGACACTTATTTTATAGAGGATTTTTCAAGCCAGGGGGTGTTTCAGGAGAAAGCATCAGAAGTTTGTTGAAAACCATCAATCCGGAAATTTATGGGACCATGAATATTCCAAACAAACTGGAGCTTGACGGATTGATGTATGTTTTAGACAGGCTTCCGGAAGGGATTGAGGAATGCGCTTTTATTCATCTTACATCAGATGAAGGGTTTGATAAAGGAAGTTTCGAACCTATTGTTCCAAAGAAAAGAAGAAGAAACTGTTATAGAATAGACGAACACCAGATGAATATTGAGGTTCTTTTGGGCCGTTCCGAAATTTATGACATTCTTACCCACCTGACATTCCTGTTTATAGAAGCTGATAAAATCCGTAATCTGGCATTTATCCAGGATGAAAACTGGAAGCCTACCCGTGCCTTCAAAATTATTGAAGAGGTGGTAAAAGGGGAAAAGAAATTCAGCAGAAAAGAAAAAGAGGTGGCGCTTATTCATCTTTCTTCTTTAATAGGAAGGACTTTTGATGAAACACTGAGAGCTTACAATACGTTTGGGGATGATAATAACCCGGATCGTTTATTTAAGATCATCTACAATTTAGGAAAAGTAAGTCTTGAGGATGCGAAAAGTACGAGAGAAAGAGAAATTCATTTCAGTGCTATATTAAAAGAAAGAGTAGGGCATCACTATTTTGGTGAGAAATGGGCGAATAAAGTAAAAGAAGTTTTATTTGAAAATAATCTTCATATGCGTCCTCTGCATATTATTTCTGCCAATATGCACTCCGTGAAAAATATGCTGTATGCCAATAATGCTCTTAAAAAGAAACAGCATCATGAGGTGGACTATAAGCTGTATCAGGAGATCTCAAATAAAAAAGAACTTCGTGATAAAGTATTAAAATATGCTTTGGATGAAGGAATGATCCATATTGCCGATAAAAGTGGAAGTAATATTGATGTTCAGATCATTGACCTCAGCAAAACGGATTTGAAGAATACACCATTTGCAGACATTAAGTTTTCAGGGGATGATGTGGTGATGGTATTTGATTACGCTTTCGGTGAACAGGCTTTTGAGGTGATGGATGAATTGCTGAAACCTTTTGAACATAAAGGAGAAGTATATATGATGCATGTGAAATCTGTTTCCATTATGGGGAAGGCAGGTATCCTTACCGGAGAAAAAGGAGATATTATGATCCCTACTTCTCACATTTTTGAAGGGACTGCAGATAATTATCCTTTTGAAAATGCATTAAAGCTCGATGATTTCAAAGATGATGAGCTGAAAGCTTTTGAAGGACCGATGATTACTGTTTTAGGAACATCTCTTCAAAATAAAGATATCCTTTCATATTTTATGAACACTTCATGGAAGGCTATTGGCCTTGAAATGGAAGGTGCACATTACCAGAAAGCAATTCAGGTCGCTTCTAAGATCAGACACCATATTTCACCGGATCTGTTCGTTTGTTATGCTTATTATGCTTCGGATAACCCTCTGGAAACAGGAAGCACATTATCTTCAGGAGGCTTAGGTCTTACAGGGGTAAAACCTACTTATCTGATCACATTAAGAATTCTTGAAAAGATCCTGAAAAGCGGAAAGAAAGAAATTCCTGCTAAAAAATAATAGTAATTTTATATTATAATATAAGCCTCAAATGTATGTCGCATTTGAGGTTTTTTGTTTTTAACAGAAACATTGCATTTGGGTTATCTGCAAAATTAGCGGGAGGTTAAAAATTATTCTTTAATTGCCTATCTTTAGAAAAACGTAAAAATAAACCCATGAGTTCAGTATTACAATTATCAAAAAGATTCAGAGAAGTTTTGCTTGATGGTCTCTGGATTGCCAATACCAATTTTAAAGATCAGCTATCTGATGTTTCGTGGGAGCTCGCGGTAACGAAGATCGGTTCTCTGAATACAATAGCAATGTTGACTTTCCATATTGATTATTATATCGCAGGAATTGTAAATGTTTTTGAAGGAGGTGCTCTTGAGATAAGAGATCAGTTTAGTTTTGATCTTCCTCCCATCGAATCACAGGAACAATGGGAACAGCTTTTGAATAAACTATGGACGGACTCTGAAAAGTTCGCCACATTACTGGAACGGATTCCGGATTCACAACTTGATGAGGTGCTTGTTGATAAAAAATACGGAACTTATCAAAGGAATATTGATGGAATGATTGAGCACGCTTATTATCATTTGGGTCAGATTACTTTGATAAAAAAATTATTGAAAGAGCAGTAAGTACTACAACATAATTCCCATAATTATCTGTGAAAATCTGTGTAATCAGAGGTGAAAAAATAGTTTTATCACTCTTTTAACAATTCAGAATAAGATTCATCTAAAACCATATTAAACAGAACGGAAACCTCATCATAACTCCACATTTGAGGTTTTTATTTAAATTACCTACCTTTAGAAAAAATAAAATTTTAAATGAGAAAATCGGCTGCAATCCTTTTTGCGTTTATCATTTCACAATTTCAGGCTCAGCAAGGAGCTTATTATCAGCAGGCTGCGAAGTACAAGATGGATATTGATGTCAATGCTGAAAAATTTACTTACCAGGGAAAACAGACTTTAGAATACACGAACAATTCACCTGATGAGTTGAATGTGGTCTATTTTCATCTTTATTGGAATGCGTTTAAGCCTAATTCCATGATGGATCAGAGAGTGGCTTCCCAGGGAAAAAATGGTGACTCAAGGTTGCAGAAAGATGGAATCTCAAGACTGGCTTCTATTCCTAAAGATCAGGAAGGGGCACAGAATATTCACTGGATCAGACAGAATGGCAAGGAGCTGAAATTTGAAGTTCAGGAAACCATCATGAAAGTATATCTGGCAGAACCGATCAAACCGAACTCCACGACAACCTTTACCATGGATTGGGATGCGGTAATTCCTCAGCAGATCAGAAGAAGTGGAAGAAACAACAGGGAAGGTGTTGATATGACCATGACCCAATGGTATCCGAAAATTGCAGAATATGATTATGACGGATGGGCAACTTTTGATTATATGGGAAGAGAGTTTCATGCACCGTTTTCAGATTTCGAGGTTACCATTAAGATCAATAAAGACTATGTCATAGGAGCAGGAGGAATTCTCGAAAATCCAACAGAAGTAAAGGGTTATGATACCAATGCAAAGGTAAAAGCAGAAAAAGATAAAAAAGTAAGCTGGAAATGGACTGCTAAAAATATTCTGGATTTCGCATGGAGCGCAGACAGAGACTATTCCGTAGAAAGCTTTACTATTCCGGAAGGCCCGAAAGTCTATCTGGTTTATCAGAAAAATGATAAAACTAAAGTTTGGGGTGAAGCACAGCCTTACATCACAAAGTATTTCCAGATCATGAATACGCACTTTGGTAAATATGTCTATCCAACCTATGCATTTATCCAGGGAGGAGATGGCGGAATGGAATACGGAATGTGTACCATGATCCTTGGTGAAGCCAGAGATATTAAGGGATTAATGGGACTGATGGCTCACGAAGGCGCTCACTCATGGTATCAGCAGATGCTTGCGACCAATGAGTCTGTACGTCCGTGGATGGATGAAGGTTTCACAAGCTATGCTGAAGGCTACACCATGCATCAGCTATTCCCTGAAGAGTTACCAAATCCTTTTGCCCACACATTAGATGCTTACAGAAACTTTGTTAAAAAAGGAATTGAAGAACCTGCGGTTTGGTTGGGAGATCACCATGATAACGGAACTTCTTATACCTATTCTACCTATGTAAAAGGTGAATTGTATCTGGTACAGTTAGGATACATTATGGGAGAGCAGAATCTTGCAGAAACCTTAAAGCAGTATTATGACCAATGGAGCATGAAGCATCCTTCAGACAGAGACTTCCTTCATATTGCCCAGAAAGTTTCCGGGATGGATCTGAAGTGGTTCCATCATTATTGGATCAATACCACCAAAACGATCGATTACGGGATAAAAGATGTAAAATATGATGCAAAATCTACCACGATTACTTTGGTAAATAACGGTCAGGTTCCAATGCCGGTTGATTTCAGCGTCATGACAGCTGATAAAAAAGTGATAACTTATCAGATTCCATTGAATATGACCCACACATGGAAAACAAAGGACATCTATGGCGATTTTAAAACAATGCCTTACTGGCCATGGACCCAAAAAGAATATACCCTTACAATTCCTTATACAAAATCTCAGCTGTCTGTACTGGGAATAGATTTCAGTCAGAGAATTGCGGATGTGAATATGGAGGATAATTTTGTTGAGGTGAAATAAATTAAAAGATAAACACAGAGATAAAAGGAGTATTTGAGAGTACTCCTTTTATTTTTTTATAAATTTGGGATTCAAATTTACAGCCTGTTAAAATAAATGAATTCAATTGTAATAAACGTAGGAAACAGTAATATCAGATTTGGTCTTTTTAATGGAGATAATTGTGATATTTCCTGGGTGATCAATACCAAACCTTATAGAACTGCTGACGAACTGTATGTACAGATGCTGATGCTTTATCAGACGTATAAAATAGAACCTAAAGAAATCGATAAGGTCATCATCGGTTCAGTGGTGCCTCAGCTTACCAAAGTAATGAGCTCCGGAATCAAAAAGATTCACGGGACCACTCCTGTAATTGTTGACAGATCAACTCCTTCAGGCGTTCAGGCAAAATCTAAGCAGATGGGAACGGATATCTATGCCAACCTTGTAGCAGCACACAATTTGTATCCAAACAGAAAGAAAATTGTCATTGATTTCGGAACCGCACTTACAGCAAGTTGTGTAACAGAAACGGGGGAGACCTTAGGCGTGATTATTGCGCCGGGAATTGTGACCTCTTTAAATTCTCTGATCAGCCATACAGCCCAGCTTCCGGATATCGAGCTGAAAAAGCCGAAAACCGTATTGGGACTCGATACCGTAACATGTATGCAAAGTGGTATGGTATATGGCTTTTTAGGAATGGTGGAAGGATTCATCAGCCGTATCAATGATGAGGTAAATGATGATTGTTTTGTGGTTGCGACCGGTGGCGTTTCCCATGTATATAAACCCCTGACGGATAAAATTCATGTGATGGACAGGCTTCATACCCTTAAAGGACTTTATTTCCTGGGGAAAGATTTATAAACTTAAAAGATTAAGGTTAAAAGTTTAAAAGAAGTAATGTCTTGGTCTTACCCTTAATCCTAACCTTAAAACAATGAAAAAGTTTCCCATAATAGAAACAGAAAGACTCATTCTGTCACAACTCGAAGAGAGGGATGTCCCCTTTATTGTTGAGTATCTTCAGCATCGGATTTACTCGGATTTTACTTCAAATATACCTTATCCTTATACCAGGGCTGATGCTGAATTCTGGCTGAAAATGTCTAAGGATGTCTTTGAGAATAATACAGGATATACTTTTGGGATCCGCAATAAGGATGGCCATATCATAGGAGCAATCGGGCTTCATGACAGAGACGATGATAAAGCGGAATTAGGATATTGGATAGGAATTCCTTACTGGAACAAAGGCTATGTTACTGAGGCGGCAAAAGCGATCGTAGATTTTGGTTTTAAAGAACTGGGATTCAATAAGATTTTTGCTACCCATCTTCCGCATAATCCTGCTTCCGGAAAAATTATGGAAAAAATAGGAATGGAGCAGGAAGCTGTTTTGAAACAGGAAACAAAAAAAGACGGAGAATATTTTGACCTTATAATGTATTCTATTTTTAAAGATAAAGACTGATTATTATAAAACAAGAACCCGGGGAATACTTTTAATATTCCCGGGGTTTATTTTTTAGGCTTTTATAGATGTAAAATGTTGTCTTTAATAAGTTTTTAAGATCAGTAAAGCTCCTTTTTCACATGACAATGAAGTTTACCTTTTACTTTTAAAAAAATCTTTAACGATGGAAGAGCATTCATTTTCCATAATTCCTGTAATGATCTCTGTCTTTGGATGCAGAGAAAGGTGTTTGTTGATAAACCCTCTCTGCTCATCTCTTGCTCCAATCACAACTTTTGATACCTGTGACCAGGATAAGGCTCCTGAACACATAACGCAGGGTTCCATTGTTACATAAAGAGTGCAGTCTCTTAAATATTTACCTCCAAGAAAATTGGCGGCAGAGGTGACCGCCTGCATTTCTGCATGAGCGGTAACGTCATTTAATGTTTCCGTAAGGTTGTGAGCCCTTGCGATAATACGGTTATTGGAAACAACAATACATCCGATAGGAACCTCATCTTTTTCCAGGGCAGCTTCTGCTTCCTGCAGGGCCATTTTCATATAATATTCGTCAGTAAACATTGAATTGAGTTTTAATAGGAGAAAAAGTAAATCAGGAAATGCTTTTTAATTATTCAGTCATCGTTAACGTTAAAGGAAGTTTGAAATGATATGTGGTTGGGTCCCCTTTGAATGTCGCCGGGGAAAACTTTTCGGCAAGAGAGTAAAGGGCAATTTCAGCCTGCCTGTTAAAAGTAAAATTATTACCCTGTGCACGGACATTGCTTATGCTTCCGTCTTTTTCTACAATAAAAGCGACATCCGTTTTTACCGTTTTTTCTTCAGAATATACTCCGTCAACGTATAAAAGGTCTGCGACTTCCTGTCTCAAAGAATTGAGGCCCCCGGGATAATCGGCAACTTTTTCTACTTCAAAAGCTTTTCCTGCAGGCGCTTCTTTTGCATTTTTTATGGTCTGAAGATCTTCGAGATTCCTTACCCTTAATAAAGCTCCGATCAATGCCGTGTTTTCAATACTATCCATTTTTTTCATGAAAAAAAGGAAGTCTCCTTTTATGGCTGCTTTTTTAAAGGTATTGGATTCTGCATCAAATTTTTTCTTGAACTCTTTATTCAGCATGCTTCTGTGCTGATTATAATAGCTTTTCACAAGCCTGAATTCTTCTTTCTGCTGTGAAAGGCAAAAGGAAGAAATAAAAAAGCTGAGGCAAAAGAATAAAGTTCTCAATAGGGGTATATTTATGTAAATATAGCAAAAAATATAAGACTCAATTATTTTAGTCAACTCTCAAGATAGCGGTTCAGGGACTCCTGGAGATGATTGCGGATGTCATCAACTAAACATTTCGGTTCCAGAACGGTAACCTCTTTTCCATAGGACAGAATTTCCTGCATAAAGTCATAAGTCGGGTGAAGGAAGAACTCAAAATAGATCTCTTCCGGAGTTTCCTTAGTCTCTTTCTGTGACTGGTGAAGAGGAAAGCTTCTTATATATTCTCCCTGATGGCGGCTGCATTGCAATACAATTTTTTCAGGCTTTTGCTCCGTCAGGTTCATGACTCCGAATGCGTTTTTAAAATGTTCCCTGAAATTGTAATTGTATTTCTCCCTGAACTTATTTTTGCTCACATCCAGGTAGTTGATCCTGTCAAGACCAAATGATTTCAGGACTTTATCTTTGGTGTCAATAGCGATGAGGTACCATCTGTCTTTAGATTCTTTCAGGGCCAAAGGGTGCACCTTTCTGGAGGTCATCAGCTTATTTTTATAATTGTAGTGCTCAAAAGCTACAACTCTTTTATTTCGGATGGCGAAGAACAGATCATAAAAATTCTCTATTCCGGTTGGTTTCCGGCTTTCAAAAAAGATAAAATCTGAAAAATCAGGATGAAGGTTCAGGGCATTGCTTACCTGGAATGATTCCAATAGCTTTTGATTGTATTCATCCACTTCCATGATGGGACGGCTTTCAATATAATATCTGTTATCCCCCTTTTTCTTATTGTGAATGGAAAGATTAAAAAGATCGGAAATCTCACGGATATCCCTTTGCAGGGTACGGATAGAATAGCTCTTGATCCCCGCATCCTGGAATTCAAAAGAATTTAAAAGATAGTCCTCCAGCTGAGAATAGGTAGCCGGAGAACTTTCTAATCTTTTAATGATTAAGGCATATCTTGTCAGATAAAAATCTTTTTTCATGTGTCTGTTTTTATAGTGCAGCACAGCTGCGTTTCATGGTAAAATTTTATAAGACAAATATATGCGGTTAATGCGACAAAACGTGTCGTGTTTTATTTTTTGTGGAAAGTTTAATCACACAATTTTTAAATGAGTATGAAATTAAATAGTTTCACGAAGTTGCTTAAAATCGTTCACGACTTTAAGAATATTAATTTCATCTCCCATATCCATAGTTAGTAGAAAATCTTTCAATTTTTGCCAGTAATTACCCATTAGATATATTTTAGGGCGTTCCTTTTTAGGTAATTTTCTTATAAAGTCTAAGGTTAATAGTAACTCAGACATTGTTCCAATTCCTCCTTTTTGAATAATAAAAAGATCGGTATTAGTAATTAATTTTTCTAGCCTTTCAAATAATGTAGCACATTCAATTTTTTTAGTTAAAAAATTATTACTGATACTATTTTTCCAAAGTGCACAAGTATATCCTTCAACCGTTCCTCCTATTGTAAAACCTCCTATTGATACAGCTTCGATTAATCCTCTATAGCCGCCATTTTTAATTATATATCCTCTTTTAATTAATAATTCTCCAATTAGTATTGATTCATTATATTCTGAAGATTTTGTATCATTTTGGGCTCCGCCAAAAAAGCAAGCATATTTTACTTTATCATTCCTCATAAAGAATTTAAATCTTTTTCATGTCCTGAAATAAAATTCTTAAAATGCTTATTTAAAATTTTAAGAATATCTCTTATATTTGATTCTGTGGCTTGTTTAGAAGCATATACAGAATTATCATTTTGAAGATTTAAAGAATCAAAAACGTTAGGGTTATTTTCATAATCTTTTACAAACATTTTTAATGCTGTATACATATCAATATAGCAATCTTTACCTTTATAAGATAGAAGGACAAAAGATACATCATTTTCATAACCATCTTTAATATAGATTTCAGAGTTTGGGAATATTATGCTGACACCATCAGCATCTTCTTCTAAACTATATTTGTCAGGCCAGCTAAATTCAGACATTAATTTTTTTACTAAAGACAGATTAAAGTAGTTTTCCGGAGTGTACATATTATTTTCCATATTTATTTGATCTTTGTTGCTATATGTCCATCAATTTTATATCCGTTCTTTTTAAGATATTCAACTTCTCGGCTAAAAATTGTAGGAACTTTATTTCCTGTTTTATCAATTGCAAACTTATTTTTTCCAAGTCTTACATACTTCCCTATTTCTGAATTGGGGTCTGTTACGAACCTTATTGGATCTCCTCTTTTTATTGATTCGTCTAGCCATGGTCTGTTTGCTGTCTCCCAAAATTCATCAGTGACTTTTTTATAGTATGCATTTTTATCGATTGCTTCCAAATCTTTATACTTTTCTAAAATTTCGGACCATTTAGGTGAACGTAAAATATTAATACCTCCTTTATTTTCACCCATTTTTGTTACTCCTTTTAATGCTTCTCCTCTTCTTGCAATAGTATTAACATCATCAAGGATACCCGTTACTGTTGTAGTTTCATTTTCGACAAGTACAATTGTGTTACCTCCAAATATCTGAGTTTTACTACCTGTCAATTTTAAATATTTACCGAATAAAAATTCACCAAATTCTTTTCCGGTTTGTCGATTCATTATCTTTTTGGACGACTGGAAATTTGCTCGTTTTACTTTGCTATCTGGTATTTCTTCATCCAGTTTTTGTGCTGCTTTCTCAAAAGCTTCTTTACTTTCCTTTCTTGCAGACTGCTCTTCTAGCTTTTTAGCAAAATCATCTGATTGCTTTCTTAGTGATTCGTAGTAACCATCTAAGTATTTTTGATATTCTAAATCTTTTTCAGCTGTAGTTGCTACTTTTTTAAATATAGAAGCTTCCTCTGCTGCTTTTGCTGCTCGGCCAGCTTTTAAAGCAGGAACAAGAATAAAAAGTATATCAGGAGTGAGTTCTCCTAACTTTTTGTACCAATAATATTGATTAGTACCATACTTTAAATACCAATCCGGAAATTCTTTTAATGCTGTAATCAGCTTTATCCAGAGTTTCTTGATAAAGTTTTCAAAGTTGAAAACAAGCTCATTGAGAAGGTTTTCAAAAGCTTCTCCCAGTGCATCAGTAAGCGTAAAGCCAATACCATCTCTGGCAATGATCATTACTAAAGAAACTAAATCTATAAGCCCCGCGACAAATTCTAAACATCCATTCCAAAGACCTACTAAAAAGGCATTGAGATTATAAATCTCATGGAGCATTTCTTCTTCGGGTAAAATCTCATCTAATTTTTTTAGTCCATCATCCAGTAAAGAAGAAAATTTCTCAAACAAATATAATAAAACATTGTTCAGAATTTCCTTAAATATTTTTTCTATGATCACATCATTTTGATCAGGTTTTGAAAGACCGTCAATGTGTTGTTTAAACTTATTTTTTATAGATTCCTTTATTTCTTCTCTGTTTTGAGGAACAATAATGTTTGGGAGAAAAGCGGGTGTAAAATCTTTATTTAATAAGGCATTCCAGTATTTTTCTTCTTCATATTTTTTTGTTCTCATCCAGTGAGATACTTCCAATATCTTTTTAGGAATATTTAACCCTAAATAATCTCCTCCCTGCAGAAAAATAAGGAACAAAGACATGTCATCGAATTTTTTCTGCTGAAAATCGTATTTAATGGCTTTTGTTAGGAGGTTTTTTAATTCTTTTGGATCAAGCTTTACTTCTTTGCCTGCCTCAACGAATTCTAAGCTTGAATTGTTTTTTATTTCGAAAGGCCGTTTCAGGAATTCTTCTGCGAGATCTTCTTCGTCAGTTTGTCCCAAATACGGAAATTGAAACTGCAGTTTTTTTATTGCCTCTTTTCCTAGCTTTACTCTGACAATTTTTCCAAAGTCAAATTTTCCGTCATCAGTCTCAATAAGAAATAAAACTTCATCATCATTAGGTTTAAAATCATCATTGGCATATTGTTTTAAAACATCCTGGCCATTTGGATTGGCATATACTTTAAACTTTATATCATCCCAATTTTCACTAATTGAATCGTTATAAAACGAAGCTTTTGCGTAATTAAATTTTTTTGAAAGGTCTATAATGCTAAAATTGGATTCGTTTAAAACTCTCGCTGGACCATAATCTGCTAATGCCCAGGATGGTAACAGTTTATCCCAATATTGTCCGAATGGGCTGTTTTTAAATGCACTTATTTCATCGAAAGAAGTTTTTTTACTGGTGAAAAAATCTTCTTTAAATAATTTATTTTGAGTATTATTTTCGGTGAGGAGCTTAGAACCGGACAGATCACTGCTCCCTTTGTTATTTAATATATCTAAACTCATTTTTGTTATTTTAAGGTTAAAAAACAGGGCATAAAAACCCTGTCATCATTGATTATTCTATGGAAAGGATTATTTATAATTGAGGTTATTCTCCGGGAAAATCATCATAAGCTTATTTTTGGAATAATGCTCCTTTATTGTTTCTTTATCTAAAACAAGAAGGTCCAAATAATAATCTTTATCAACTAATGCATATGCATTCTTGAGTTTACATTTAGCTTGTACTAAAACATCCCAGTCTTTTCCTTCCAGATCCTTCCAGCTTTCAAAAGGAATCCGTCCTCTGCTTCCGAAAAGAAATATCTTTTCAACAGCAGTAATATCATGAATCTTATCCTTTAAGGTCGTGAGGATATAAGGCAGCACTTTATCGTGCTGCCAAATAGCCTCGAGTTTTACTCGGCTCATTTTTGTATTTTAAAGAATTAAATTAAAAACCTTGATAAAGGGATTTTTTCAGTATACTCCTGTAAACCAATTGGATGATCATCCTTATCAAAAACTCTGCTTGCAGAACCTGTAAAATTATCGCTGGCGAATTTTAAATATGTCTGGCCATCAGTGGTAAAGCCTACGGTATCAAGTTCTTCGGAATAAGGAGGCTTCACAAATTTGAAGTTTTTAATTTTGTCTACATCTACCCGGATTGTAACTCCGTTGTCTACATTTGCAAATGCTTCGATGCCATCTATTTTAGAAAGACCGTCAGCCAAAGCATCATAAACCCTTATAAGAGAGTCTGTTTTTGCCCATGTTGCATCTCTAACGATTTCAATGGTTTGTCCCATGCAGTGATATTTTCTGGGAAACTCACCAGCCTGATCCAAGTCATCAATTGTACTAAAATCATGCATTCTGTCTAGTTTTTTTAGAGAGATTTGAATCTGTTTTATACTTGATTCATTACCTAATAAAGAATTATCTTTCACGAAGTTGCTTTGTGTAATTACATCTCCTGGCACTTCAAATTCATTAGGATCTTCTGCGCTAAACGGTAAAGCATGTGCTACCTTTAAGCCAATACTTTCTGCCTGAAGAATGTTTAATGAAGTTGGAAGTCTTGTGATCCAAGCTTTTCCTTGTTTTATACCTTTAGGCTGTTTCATTTCATCCACGATAGACAAGTAAAGAGAATCCCCAATTACAGGAACCTCACCTCCATTCCAGATTTTGCCCGTTGCCATATAGAACTGAACAGCATCTTCAAATCCTGGACGAACTGTAGCAACAACTCTTGCCATACCACTTTGCAGGAACGCCATGAACAATGGGTCCACATCTTCAGCCTGATAAAGATTTGTCCATTCTGTTTTATTAGCCCAATAATAAGGGTACAGATAATAAGAAAGATTTTCCCATTCAAAGGCTTGTTCCATAAACTTAAGAAAGGCTGTATATTTATCCAGTTTTGATGACAGGTCTGTTTCATAATCTGTAAAAGTACTTCCGGTAGTTAAACCTGCCATGCCATATCCATGCGTAGAATTGGCTGTTCTGTTGATCATATAAGAAATACAGTTTTTACGAAGAACCGTATTCTCAATTTGACGATAGAATCCTGGATTGGAACCTTTGATCTGTATACCGGTAGCTTTTTCTTCTGCTATTTTTTGTTCATAAATAGCTAATGCTTTTTCATAGCTGTCGATAATAGCTTTGAATGTTTTTTGAAGCCATGCATTTCTTGCCTCAGCAGTTAATTCTAAGTTCAGCTTCAGGGTTCCCTGCATAATTGGACTTTCTCCCGTAGCAAAACTAAATTCCAGTTTATTTTTGATGTTTAATGTTGTGGTTGTTCCGCTTATTTGTGTACTGTTTGGTGAAGAGATCCAATAAGTACCTTGCCCTCCAATGGTCATGAAAGCCTGGTGGGCTCCTTTAAAGCTGTGTGGATAGGTTTGGAAAGTGTAATCGACAGTTTTTAACAAATAGCCTTCTGGAACCTCAACTTCTCCATTTCCATTTACAATCTGAACCTTGTCATCATCTTTTCCTCCGAAGTTTCCATCACGTCCACTGAATGATTTACTGATTCCAAAAGATTCCGCAGGCTTTTCATCAATTTCAGCATTGTATTTGCTTACCCAATATTTTAAGGCAGCTTCGTTACTTAAAGAAGCATAATTTTCCAATGGTAAATAGCTTGCTTTTCTTGGATCTTCAGGTTTTACAAGGTCGATATTTGTTGCTGAATTGTCCAATGCCATCCCTAATGTATGTAATTTGGCGGGTTGAGGAATCATAAATTCAAACATCAGACGTTTTCCATAATTATAGATCTGGTTTTTCATAAGTTTGTCAACCCAACGAAAAACACCTACAACATGCTTATCTCCTTTCGTATTATCAAAACCATGTTTGTTGTTTTCTTCGAATTCCTCAATGATCTTTTCGATCCTTTCTTCATGAACTTTTGTTACCACTCTGTCAAGTGCTCTTGCTGTAATGTCCTGAGCCTGGGTAAGTGCCTGTCTTGTACTTTCTTCTTTGGATGAATGGGTCGCATATCCTCCTGCAATTCCGGTATTTATAGATGCTCCACCTGTCATTTTCCAGCTGGCATCAAAATGTGCCTGAACATTGGTATCTCTGGATTCCTGCAGTATTTTAGCAATCTCAGTCTGCATTTCAAATCTGGTTGCAGTAGTCGTATCTGTAAGTTTTTCCCGTTCAGTATCTGAAGAGGTGGTCGTGGTGTTTTCGCTTCTTCTTAGTCTTCTGGTCGCTTTTTCGCGATATTCACGGGCCATTACGTTTTCGATATGGGCTACTTCCCCTTCTATGTAAGCATGCGTAGTTTGCTCTACCTTGAGATAATCTGCAATTCCGATCTGTTTAAATCCAAATCCTGAGGGGATATAGGAATCATCGGGCTCTTCAATAGGATCCTTGATTTCATTGATAAATTCAAAAGCGGATGAATAGCAGGATTTCATCGTAACAATTCTTGGATGGAAAGTGGTTACTTTACCATTGGTAAAGGTGATCTTAACATCCATCGTGAAGTTCTCCGTCTGAGAAATGTATACTCCATCTGTTGTCGGACTTCCCAATAATTTACTTAAGAAGATCTTATTTCCGACACGGCTTTTTTCAAAATAGGTTCCCGAGATAGGTCCTGCATTGGTATAGAAAGTATAGCTCATACTTGCTACATTCCAGGAAGCATCAGGGACGTCAATAGATAAATCCAGACACGTGTTTCTTAAAATATGTCTAGGACATAGCTGATAGGTGAAAGGAATCGTTTCTACTCTGGAAACAGGAAGGATAACACCACCGATGCTGGTATAGCTTTCAGAATTGTCCATGATATTATCCAGGATTACTTTGTTGGATATTTCAGTAGCATTTGAAATAATGTCTTTTACTTCATTAAACGTATTTCTGCCTGCCAGTAAATTATCAATCAATTCTGTATTATCAGGTCTTGCTTTATCTGTGTCTGGAAAATCATATTCTAAAAGAGATAATAACGTGTCAATACTTTCTGGTTTCAAAGAACTTACAAGGGTTCTTGCTTCAATTTCGGGACGGAATGAAAACTCAAATTTAGGAAGCTTCGGATAAGGAATTTCTTCAGGCCTGTTACAAGGATCTTCGGGATTATAAGGTTGGTCAGGTTTTCTGATCTCACAATATTTTCTTCTTGCTTCTTCTACACGTTCATAATATTCATCAATGATAGATTGGTTGGCATCGTTGTGTGCTTCTTCGCTGATTTTATATTCCTGTGTATATTCTTTTTTATAGCTGTTTTCAATAAGAGACATCTCTTTTGTTAACCTTTCATATCTCTTGAGGAGCGTTTGGGCTTCCTGGATTTTTTGCTGCTTTTCCATGTAAGGAGATGGGGTAGTAGTTTCTCCTGATTCTTCTTCTGCCATTTTTGAAGCAATACCAATTGGGTGAACATCCGGAGTATCAAGCATAAGCTCTTTCGGAATAACTACACGTGCAGATAAAAGTTCCCTAAGTTCATCATCATTATAAGCTGATTGATTAGGCTGGAGCGTGTGGGCCGCCAGTAACATCTGCATTAATGCTTCTTTCACATAAAAATCTTTTTGTGTAGCTATCTGGTAAATCAGGTTGTTCCACAAATTAATAAGATTGGGAAAAATATATGAAGGTGACGTTTTTACTTCTTGAGATTTAGTCATGTACTGATTCGTAGTACAAGTATTTTTATTTTTTGCAAGCCATAATGCGTAATCATATACAATGCCATATGTTTGTTTTAGCGTTTCAATATTCGGAATAAAATCAGCGCTTTGAGCATAAGCAGAGGCTCTTTCTCTCAATAATGCCAGTTTAGGCCCTGTTCCGGATACAACGGGTACATAAAATGCGGTATCATTTTTTAAGGATTCTGGAATGATAATAAATTTTTTATCTTGCTTGTTTTCATCAGGTAATTGCGGGCTTCTTAAGCTTACAAATCTGAAAAGTGTTTGTGATGGGTTGGTTGTATTCATAGAATTTGTTTCTTTATAGTTAATAATGCCTTTTCCTATTAAGGATTTTCCGACGGTAAATGCGGATTTTGTTGTTGATGTATTGTTTGTTGACATTTTAATGTTTATTTTTTTGTGTATTCAAGAGCTAGAGTAAATGAGTTAATAAGAGAATAGTTATAGTCCGGCTCATTTATCAGTTCAATCCTGGCCATGTCTATTTCTATGGTGATATAGGCCTTTGTCCTCCATTGGTTTCCTGCAAATACAGCATTCAGATCATGCCATTCTGTAAACATTTCATTGGAAATAATGGTTTCCATATCCGGGAATTCGGGTCTTAAATCAATTTCGCCGGTTCTTGGAATCTGATCGAAAACAATAGTTTTTTTATAAACAGGCTTGCCATTGATCCAGCTTCCACCTGTCAATTCCTCATTAGTAGTATAAGAATGCTGTTTGTCTGCATACTGTTTCTGGATGTAATCATTTTTTTGAGCATTATCTCCAAAGTAAGTTTTAGAGCTTAAACCTCTGGGGTTTGTCGTCTGGTGTTCAACAAAAACCGGTTCGTCAGAATGATTGTCGACAATAATTCCTTTTCCTTGGGCAGGATTGGAAAAATTCATTAAAGAAGCTCCTGTGCTGCTTAAACTAAGTTTTGCTCCATAGGCTGTTGCCAATACACCATAATCTTTGCTGACATCTAAACTTGATTGCATAGAATGATCTAAACTGCCTGATGTAATCAGAACTCCGCTTGGGAAGAAACCTACCTGATTTTTAGTATCCTCCGAAGTATTGGTCTTATACAGAAGGGATTCAATTTCCTCTCCTTCAGCATTCTCAAATTGAATGTGACCGGAAACGGGATTATTTACTTCTGTTCCTGTGATAGGGATATAGTTTTGAAAATCAGAAAGATTTTTATATCCAAATACATTATTGGCGTTCAGAACAGCTACTTTTGTATAAGTATGATCAGCCAAAGGTGTTCTTTTTGCACTGATTACAGCATCAAAATTTAAAGTCCTTGCTGCAAAATCACCAAGTATAAAAGGAGTTACCAGATCATGTCTTTGAGGGGTTGTATAGGAATCGATAACCAATTTATTGAATGTAGACCCTCCCAGTGGAGCATTACAGCCGATGACGACGTTATTATCCCCCCAAACACCCATAGCGTGGGTAGTAGAGGCTGCATTATAACCTACAAAAGTATTATACCCCCATGCTCCGGAACCTGTTGCTTTGCCATGAATATTTCCGGCAAAAGCACCTAAGAAAGTATTTTTGGTTCCATTCGTTAAAGAATAGGCTGCTCCGATACCAAGAGCCGTGTTATGAGTTCCTGTAATATTTTTATTTCCAGCCTCATCGCCGATATATGTATTTCCGGTACCCGTTGTTGTTTCAGTTCCTGCCTGGGTCCCAAAAAAAGCGTTGAAATCACCGGTTGTCAGTTTCGTTCCGCTTGAAACACCTGTCGCTGTATTCCATCTTCCTGTGGTTACTTCATTTAAAGCATACGAACCTAATGCGACATTATTTGAACCTGTAGTCAATTTTGACAATGCATTATAACCGATCCCCAGTCCATAAGCACCGGTATGATCCGTATTTAAATTCCCAAACCAGAAGGAATACGTTGTAGGACTGAAATTTATTTCGCCTGCTCTGCCTTGGCTTGGCTGGAAAATAATAGGCTTGGTTGTTCCGTTGCCTCTGTCAATAACATTTTGTAAATTATCATTCCCACTAAAAGATGGCTTATCAGAAAGATCATTATAGCTGCCTGTTACAGCTACTTTTTTTAGGGTCACTTTTTCCTGACCTTCCTGGGACAACGTTACGCTTCCGTCAGAATTGGTAGTCGGAATTATACTGAATTCCGAAAGATTAATATGAAAAGCTGACCCATCATTTTGGGTAATTGTTATAATATTTTGAGCAGCGTCATATTCTGCATTTTCAATACGGATATCATTGGTTATTAAACCTCCTAGATCCACCGATTTACTTTGTTGAACTCCATTCTCTCCTGTATAAAATACCGTTAAGATATTTCCATTCAACTGGGGATTCTGAATTGATGTTTGTGTTTCAATTTTATCTTTCCAAAGCTGAGCATTTTGAGCATCTAGATTAGAAGCATTTAAATTAGCTTTTTGAGAAAAATCGTAGTCTATATTTTCCAAAGGAAGTTTTTCACCCTTATGCCAATATGAATCTTGCCATTCCCAGAATTCTTCCTGTACTGGAATGTCTCCGTTTTCGAAATATTTTCTTAATTCTTGTTTTGTTTTCATTTTTTGTTCAAGATTTTAATTGATAAGCTGCCCTCCGGTTATCTGAACTTCAGGATCAAAGGAATACATGTTATATTTTGTGTCTTCTCCTAATACAACCTCTGTTAGTTTGTTGTTTGAAAATGCTCCCGACTCAATATTGAGAACACTGGTGGGGATATGTACAGATGCAATAAGATTATTCCCGAAAGCATAATTTTTGATTTCCGTAACGCCATCAGGTATGGTTACAGAAGTGAGTTTATTACTGCTGAATAAAGATTCCTCAATGATTTTAAGCTTTTTTGGGATCGACAATTCTGTAAGTTCATTATCTGAAAATGCACCATAGCCCATCACTGATAGATTTTCAGGAAGTCGTAGCGAGCTTAGTTTATTGCTTGCAAATGCCAGTTTTTGAATTTCAGTGACACTATCAGGGATGACAAGAGCACTGATTTGTGAGCTTAAGAAAGCGTTTTCTCCAATACTTATGATACCGTCAGGTATTTTTACCTCTGTTATACTTATACCCATTGTAAAATAGTTTGGGATCCTTAAAGTTCCGGGTGGAATGATTAATTTTCTTTTTGTAAAGAAATCTATCGATGCGTTTTTATCAGCATCCATTTCAGCATAAAGCAGATTAAAAGTACCATTTTCAAGTCCTGATACTTTTGTCATATCAATTTTCTCGTCCTTATGCCAGTAAGACTCTTGCCATTCCCAGAATTCTTCCTGTACTGGGATATCTCCATTTTCGAAATAGAGTTTTAGTTCTTCTTTTGTTTTCATAATAGATGTGATTGATTATAAATAAGTTAATACTGAAGCTTTATAAGGTAGCTTCTATGACCTTGTTTTTATAGTTGTTGTGATTTTAGATTTTTAAACACAGTTCTGGCTGTCCAGCATTTTGTGAATGGTGAATTCAAAGGTGTTGAGAAAGTTTAATGAAGCTGTTTATTATAGAGATTTCAAAGGTAATGGTGGACAGCGCCAGAACTTGTCGTGTTTAAAATTTTATTTTAAAACTGATCCTTTTCAAGGATGTCATCTTCAAAATCTTCTCTGAAGAAGTTTTCAATGTCATTGAGATAGTTTTCATAATCCATCTCTGCATTTTCGATGTCACTCCATTCTATGGTATAGAGCTCTTCATCGAAGACTTTATCTGTATTGTGATTGGGTGTTTCCATGTTTTGTGTTGTGAGGTGTTGGTTATATTTTGAACATATTTCAGGCTGTTCAGCATGGGTGAATGTTGAGTTCAAAGGCTTTTTTAAAGTTTTGATTGATTGTTGTTCTGTGTCTTTTTGATACTCCAAAAGTAGAAGAGCGAAACGACAAAACTTGACGTGTTTAAAAATATTTTTTACTTTTTAAAATATAATCTTAAAAGCTTATATCTTGCAATTATAAGTTAAAAAGCTTATATTTTGTTTTTGATGAGCTTTTGAACAATTTGGTTCAATATTTCTCTGTGATCATCAATATAGCTCAATCCGGCTTGTATCAGATTCTCAATATTGGACCTTCTTACATTGTCCATTGCCGGGGAAGCATTTTTTAAGGACGGATTCAGCCGGTAATAGTTTTTCTGATTTCTCAATCCCAATGTCTGAAACATCTGGCCCAGCTGATAATCTACGGTTTCTGCATTGGCGGACATTAATATATCAATGATAGGGCTTACCCAGCCTATTTTTCCCGCCTTTTGAAGTCTTTTGAAAGAATAAGGCCTGGCTTCAATGCCTGTGCCGATAGAAATAATGATCATATCATTTACACCAGGGTGATTGGCTTTCTGATGGTTTTTTAAAACTTCTGCAAAAGGAATTTTTCTGGCCTCTGCGTAGGCACAAAGAGCCGGATTGTTGGCAAACATTCCACCGTCGATCAGGCTGAAGATCTGCCCATACATGGATTTGATCTGTACAGGGCTGAAATACGTAGGAGCTGCTGAAGTCGCCCTGCAGACGTCTTTTACATAAAAATTATCAGTGCTGAGGCTGGCTTCCCACGAGTTGAAAAGTTTTGCTCTTCTGTTCTCTATATCATAACTTGTTATTAAGCATGGTTTAATTAATTCTTTTAATTCCAGATTCCCAAAAAAGTCATTCAGATTTTTTTCAAGGGCTTCCTGGGAAATTTTTTCATTCAATAATCCGAAAGGATTGACCAGTTTTTCCCAAAAGGAAACCTGGAAGATATCGCCACCCTTTTCAGCATACAGTTCTAATCCTTTCTGGATAGAATATTTTGCTTTTCGGGTTTCATCGGGGCATAGAATAATAGACGCAATCAGACCTCCTGTGCTGCTGCCTGCCACCAGATCAAAATAATCTCCGAGTTTAGCGCCCGGCTTATCATAATACTGAAGCTGTTCTTCTATGTAGCGTAGAATAATGCAGGTAATAATTCCCCTTATTCCGCCCCCGTCCAAAGAAAGAATGGTTGTCTTTTTCATTTGATATTTCTAATTGTTTTTTAGAATACATGCAATCTTAAATCTATAAGACTCATTATTTTGATTAAAACAGGAGAAGTCTATACTTGGATTGTATTGATTTTTTGCTGTTCTTCTAAAGTAAAGGTAGGGCGGGGAAGCGACAGAACTTGTCGTATTATCCGGGTGTTTAATTAATTTAACTGAAAATAATGACGCACGGAATCAATGACTTATAGAATAAATATTTTCTTTGCAATTTATAATACAACATACCCGCTCTTGTCCCTTGGCATTTTTAAAAGGGTTCTCCAGCTTGCTTTTACAATCCCTTTTTTAGAAGGAATATTCTTTTTTTCAAAGTGGGGAAGATCTTTGAAGGTTTTCCAGTTTCCGCCCCAGTCCCAGCCATATTTGGCGAAGACCTTTACACATTCGTACCAGTCGGCAACCTTGTCATTGTCCCAGTCTTTCGCAGTATCCCAGCTTGCTGTTTTTCCATCAATCATCAGGCATATGTCTACGGCAAGGCCATAATTGTGAATACTTTGCCCTGCTTTGGCATTTGTTACTTTTTTCCCTGAAGTAAGCCTTCCTATGGCGTAGAGCCTTTCCTGTTCTTCAAAAGATCTCAACCCCTGAGTGATCCTTACCTTGGCTCTTCCGGTGAGAGCTTCATCACATTCCTTAATAATCTGCCTTACTTCATCCCTTACCAGCGGGTGAAGCTTCTGAATTCGTTCTAATGTTACTTTATCCATAATTTTTACTGTTATGAAGCAAAAGTATAGCACGAAAGCGACGAAACTTGACGTGTTTTAATTTAAATTTTAAAGATGTGCGTACTGTATTCCAATCAAAAAAAAATGAAAAAATTAATTTTAAATTTTTAAAAATCAAATAGAAGTGGTAAATAGGGCTGGTAAAAACACAATATTACATGCATACGATTTTACCCTTCTTTCTGGCTATGATAGCAGCCATTGTGCTATTGAATATGTGGGCAACCAGATTAAAAATTGCATATCCTGTTTTATTGGTCATATTTGGACTGCTTGTCAGCTTTATTCCTGGCTTACCTACAGTAAAGATCAATCCTGACCTTATTTTTTTTATCTTTTTACCTCCTTTATTATTTGAGGCAGCCTGGTCGATTTCCTTTAAAGAAATGAAGAGATGGTGGCGTATTATTGGAAGCTTTGCGTTTCTGGTAGTCTTTTTTACAGCGCTGGCAGTTGCGGTAGCTACTAATTATTTTATCCCCGGATTTACGATCGCATTAGGATTTCTGTTGGGAGGAATCGTATCTCCCCCTGACGCAGTAAGTACAGGAGCTATTATGAAGTTTGTTAAAGTTCCTGCAACCACATCTGCCATTCTGGAAGGGGAAAGTTTACTGAATGATGCCTCTTCATTGATTATTTTCCGCTTTGCATTGATTGCTGTAGGAACGGGGCAATTCGTATGGCAGGAAGCTTCTTTGGACTTTTTATGGATGATCATTGGTGGTTCAGGAATCGGTCTGTTACTCGCCTGGATTTTCGTACAGGCACATAAGCGCCTGCCTACAGATGCTTCTTCGGATATTGCATTGACTCTTATTGAACCTTATCTGATGTACTGGGTGGCAGAACAGTTTCATTGTTCAGGTGTACTGGCTGTAGTATGCGGAGGCTTATATATGTCGAATAAACGGATGGTTTTCTTGAACAGTACCAGCCGTATAAGAGGGTATAGTGTCTGGGAGAGCTTTGTATTTATCCTGAATGGGATTGTATTCCTGATTATCGGTCTGGAACTTCCTGAGATTGTAGGAGGATTACGTTCAGAAGGAATTCCTTTGGGGACGGCAATTCAGTATGGGATCTGGGTAACGGGTATTCTTATTGCGGCAAGGATCGTCAGCTCATATGCTGCGATGATCGCCACACTTGTCTTTCGTCCGGGTGTGGCGCCCAGGGCTTCTTCTACCAGAAGGCGTCTGATGATGCCTCTTTTGCTTGGATGGACAGGGATGAGGGGAGTCGTGTCATTGGCCGCGGCATTAGCTATTCCGATTACCCTTGAAAATGGCAGTCCTTTTCCGAACCGAAATCTTATTCTGTTCATTACTTTTGTGGTGATCCTGCTCACGCTATTGGTACAGGGACTTACATTGCCTTATTTTATAAAGTACGGGCGTGCATTTGATGACTTTATAGATGAAGAAAAGGATAATGATACAAGGAAGGAGGTCAAGCAGAAGTTAAAACAGCATGTTTATCATTTCCTTAAAAGCAAACACGAAAGTGAATTGCATAGCCATGTCGGGATTGAAAGAATGTTAAAACATTGGGAAGAGAAAAATCAGGCCAATAATACGGATTGGATGGATGATAATATCAAAGCTGTTTTTTTTGAAATGCTGGAAAGCCAGAGACAATTTCTGTTAGAACTTAATAAAGACATTTCAATCAATGAGGAGATCATACGGCATCAGCTTTACCAGCTTGACCTGGAAGAAGAACGCTTAAGGATGATTTGATTATTATAATAAATAAAAAGTTTTTGAAGACAAAATTACGATCCTAATACGACAAAAGGTGTCGTGTTTGGGAATATTATTTGTTTGTTTTTCAGTATGTTAAATATGATGTTATTCTGGCTTAAAAGCTTATTTTATTCTTGAAAAACAATAATTTTGTATAGATATTCACTATACAATAGCTATGTATGCTCTGGTAGATTGCAATAATTTTTTTGTTTCCTGTGAGAGGACTTTAGATCCTGCGCTGGAAGAGAAACCTGTCGTGGTTCTTTCTAACAACGATGGATGTGTCGTATCCCGCAGCAAAGAAGCAAAAGATCTTGGAATTCCTATGGCTGCACCGGCTTTCAAATACAAGGAACTCTTTCAAAAGCATGACGTAAAATGCTTTTCTGCAAAATTTGAATTGTATAACTATAAAAGTCAGCAGGTGATCAATATTGCCAAATCCTATGTCCTTGAGCATGAAGTTTACAGTATCGATGAGCTTTTTCTTGATCTGACAGGCTTTAAGTACATCGATATTTATGAATATTGTCTTAGGATTAAAGATGAGATCAGGAAGAAAGAAAATATTCCTGTAAGCATAGGAATAGCGCCTACAAAAACCTTATGTAAGGTTGCGAACAGAATTGTAAAGGATTTTCCGGATAATTTTAACGGTATTTACATCCTGGATACTTCTGAAAAAATTGAAAAAGCATTGAAATGGCTCCCTATAGAAGATGTATGGGGAATTGGAAGAAGATTGGCCGCAAAAATGAATGACAATGGAGTCTACAAAGCCTGGGACCTTCTCCGGAAACCTGAAATGTGGGTACGGAAGATCATGGGAATTCATGGTGTAAGGATGATCAATGAACTGAAAGGAATCCGGCAGCTGGAGCTGGATGCTCCGTCTCCTAAAAAGTCTATAGCGGTTACAAGAAGCTTTATGCAGATGCTGACTAAAAAAGAAGAGGTCAGAGAACGGGTGGAAACTTTCGGGATGCATTGTTCAGAAAGATTGAGAAAACAAAATACCTGCTGTAAAATGATTACGGTTTTTGTACAAACCAATCGCTTCAGAAAAGATCTTCCCGAATACAGAAATGCTATGACCCGGATTCTTGCCAATCCTACCAATTCTTCTATATTAATAGGAAGGGTCGTGAATGAGCTTTTTGAGGCGATTTATAAAGACGGATTCTACTATAAAAGGGCAGGGGTGATTGTGAACGATTTTGTGCCTGAGGATCAGAGGCAGATCAGCCTTTTCGAAGAAGATATCCAAAATCAGCATCTTCCCGTGATGAAGGCGATGGATGCCATGAACAGGAAATTCGGGAAGGATAAGGTCCGCCTTGGAAGCATGAGTGGGGAAAATACTTTTGGACGGGCAAAATTGTCTCCGGAATATGAAGCTTTTCTGAAAGAGAATACCCTACCGGAAGCAAACTTTAGATTTCATTAAAGTTTTTTTTAAGTCTATTTCTTTTCATATTTCCAGTTCCGTCCTTTTCCTTCCTCAATCCATTCTAAAGCCTGTTCCATTCTTTTATTTCGGGTGGCTTCTGTTTTTGCTTCTGTGATCCAGTTGATATATTCCTTTCTGAAAGACAGAGAGCTTTTTTCAAAAATATCCAAAGCTTGCTTATTTTGCTGCAAAGCTTCTTTAAAGTAGTCAGGGATTGCCGTTTCCGTTTTCGTAGGTGCTGCCCTTTTCATGGTAACTCCCATATCTGTAAGCTCCATAGCTTCCTTAATTGCTTTTTTCAGCTGAGGTTTGGGAGGAAGATCTTCCATTCTGGTGATCCTGCCCAAGCTGAACATCGAGCTTTTTTCAGCGGTTGTTTCCAGTTCCTTTAAAGTTTTCATATCCTGATGCAGCCAGAATCCAAGGCTGCAATACTGCTTGAAAGAAGTGATTGAGCAAAGGATCTTTCCTTTATACATGAAAGTGGGAAACTTCCATTTGATGGCTTCTTCCACATCGGGGCAGACTTCATGAATCGTTTCACGAAGATGATTTAAGATTGGTTTTGCAAAATCTAGTGATTTTTCGATATACTCATCAACTTTTGTGCTGTATTTCTCCATTGTTTTTTATTGGAATAATTGTACGGTTTCATTGACAAGGAACTTTGCCTGATCCGGTCTTCCCCTGTCGTTTTTAGGATTATTTGTATAGCTTCCGGTTTTTACAATAACCATATTGTGTTCAGGAACTATAATGATATATTGTCCCTGCATTCCCAGAAAATAATAATGCTTGACCGGATTGTCATGATTGATCCAAAGCCCCATTCCATAAATGTCTTCAGATTTTTCTGTAGGTGTTCTCATCTGTTCAATAAAATCTGGATGTAAGATCTGCTGATCCCCGACTTTTCCGTTATCCAGGAACAGCTGTCCCAGTTTGGCAAAATCCCTTGCATTAGAGTGAATGCAGCAGTAGGTTTTTTCCATTCTCTGATCGTCAGTGCTCCATTTGGCATTCTGTTCCATTCCCAGCGGAATCCATATTTTTTCAGATAAATAGCTTGATAATGGCTGATTCAGAACCTTTCTTATGGCAAAGCCGAGAAGCTGTGTCGCTCCGCTTTGATATTCGAAGCGGGTGCCCGGGTTTTCTTTGAACTTTCTTGAAAATACTGTTTTTCTCAGGTTTTTACCATAATAAGCCTTAGCATTAGGCAGGAACGGATTATTGTAATTTTCATCCCAATCCAAACCGGCTTCCATCTGGGCCAGATTTTTGAGCGTCACCTGATCTCCGAAAGGCTTATCTTTAAATTCGGGATAAAGTTCCGAAAGTTTTTGATCCACAGTATGAATGAGCCCATCTTCCAATGCTTTTCCTAAAAGCATTACTGTGACAGCCTTGGCCATAGAAAAAGAATTGGTCTGTGACAGCTGGTTATAGCCGTTCCAATACTGCTCATGAAGGATCCGGCCATTTTTGATCACAATAAAAGCGGCGGTCCGGGAGTGTTTCAAATCTTCAACTAAATGTTTAGGTAGTTCTGTTTTATTGTATCCAGGATCTTCTTCCCACAGTCTGGGCTCCTCAGCTGCAATAGGGTTGCCCGGGAAAAGATTTCCGTCATCAATATAGGCACTGGACTTTCCTTTAAGATAGGTTTTGGAAATACCGTTAAACAAATAATCGTATCCCAGGAAATAAGCTGCCGCAGCACCTGCCACAGCTCCGCCTATCATATACTTTAGTATTCTCATTTTTTTCATGAATCGGTCTCTGACAAATTTAGAATAATTTGGCTATAAAAATTAAAATGGCCTGACAAATGAGTAATTTTTGCTTTATTGATGAAAAATATGGGCACAAAACTGATTGCATTATTGTACCTTTTCCTTTCAGTGACAGGAATTGTGTAGGTTTTAATTGATATACAGGGAAAAAGCCTTTCTGCAAGCTTTAGCCGGAAAATAAAAAAGCCCTGTAAGATCAGGGCTTTTAAACTATATTTTAGAAAGTAGATTTCTGAAGTTGGTCTTCTCATCAATGATTCTTCTCAGTTCCGAAACCGGAACTCTTTCCTGCTGCATCGTGTCTCTGTCTCTGATGGTTACCGTGTGGTCAACAAGTGAATCGTGATCTACCGTAATACAGTACGGGGTACCGATGGCATCCTGTCTTCTGTAACGTTTTCCGATAGCGTCTTTCTCTTCGTAGAATAAGTTGAAATCGTATTTCAGATCGTTGAAGATTTTCTCAGCGTATTCCGCTAAACCGTCTTTCTTCATCAACGGAAGAATAGCGGCTTTGATCGGAGCCAATGCCGGAGGTAAAGATAAAACCGTTCTTTCTGACCCGTCTTCCAACACTTCATCTCTTAAGCAATGAGCAAAGATAGAAAGGAATAATCGGTCTAACCCTACAGATGTTTCCACTACATACGGAACGTAATTTTCGTTTCTTTCTGGGTCAAAGAACTGAAGCTTTCTGCCTGAATATTCTTCATGGGCTTTCAGGTCAAAATCCGTTCTGGAGTGAATACCTTCCAGTTCCTTAAATCCGAATGGGAAGTTGAATTCAATATCAGCAGCGGCATTCGCGTAGTGAGCCAGTTTTTCATGGTCATGGAATCTGTAATTTTCATTCCCTAATCCTAAAGCCAGGTGCCAGTTCAGACGCTTTTGCTTCCACTGTTCGTAAAACTCAAGTTCCGTTCCCGGAGCCACGAAGAACTGCATTTCCATTTGTTCAAATTCACGCATTCTGAAGATGAACTGTCTCGCAACGATCTCGTTTCTGAACGCTTTTCCGATCTGGGCAATACCGAAAGGCAGCTTATGACGGGAAGTTTTCTGAACATTTAAGAAGTTGACAAAGATCCCCTGAGCCGTTTCCGGTCTCAGATAAAGATCCATTGCGCTGTCGGCAGAAGCTCCAAGCTTAGTTCCAAACATTAAGTTGAACTGTCTTACTTCCGTCCAGTTTTTAGAACCCGTATCAGGGTCGGCAATTTCAAGCTCTTCGATCAACGCTTTTACATCAGCAAGGTCTTCATTTTCCAATGATTTTGCCAGTCTTGAAAGAATAGCCTCTCTTTTCGCTCTGTATTCCAGAATTTTTGGATTTGTAGCCTCAAACTGAGCCTTATCGAAAGCCTCACCGAATCTTTTCGCTGCTTTTTCGATTTCTTTATTTTCTTTATCTTCAATCTTGGCACAGTAGTCTTCCACCAAAACGTCTGCTCTGAAACGTTTTTTAGAATCCTTATTGTCAATCAACGGATCATTGAAAGCGTCTACGTGGCCTGATGCCTTCCATGTCGTAGGGTGCATAAGGATCGCCGAATCAATACCTACAATATTCTCGTTAAGCTGTACCATAGCTTTCCACCAGTATTGTTTGATATTATTTTTAAGTTCAGCCCCGTTCTGCCCATAATCATAAACAGCGGATAAACCATCGTAGATCTCACTTGATGGGAAAATAAAACCATATTCTTTAGCGTGAGAAATCACTTTCTTGAAAACATCTTCTTGCTTTGCCATAATTTTTTTACGTCTGATGTGCAAAAATAGGAAATTGGATTCCAAAATCATGGAATTCAACAAAAAAAGCATTTAAAAAACTACTTTTCATTATGTATTACCTTAAAAATTGTAGCTTAGAGAGACCCCGCTGTCTGTAAAGCCTACTTTATAATGAGCTTGTGGGGAGCTACCGGTACCATTTTCAATATCAATTGCTTTTTGCAGGTTCTTTTTGGTCCCTGAGTTGATGACAATTCCAACAAGGGTAACACCAGCTCCGATTCCTACCAATGCCCAGCCACCCTGATTTCTTTTATAAGTATAGGAAATTGATGAGCCATATCCCGTATTGAAGTAAATGGTTTCATCCTTTTGCAACGCTTTTACCAGTCCGGCTCCCATCAAAGCTCCACCGGTAAACCCAAAAATCTGTCCCAAGGTGGAATTTGAACGTGCTCTTTTGGCATATTTCAAAGCTTCAGAATTGTTGAACACCTTCTTGTATTCAGAGTATTTATAGGTTTGACTGCCTTTGATGAAAAACTCTTTGTTGCTTTTACCCAGCCTGACTGAGTCAGAAACCTGAGCAGAGGTTGAAATAAAGAATAGGCTTATTCCTAAAGCCAGTAATGATTTTTTCAAGGTATAATATTTTTTCGCGAAAATATAAAATAAAGAAGGAAAAAGAGTGTTTATAGTGTTTTTTGAATAATAAAATTTTCAGGAGCCGGGAACCTGCTTTCGCTACTCGCTTTTTCGGAGTTTTTGGGGGGGGGGGGGGGGGGGGGGGGGGGGGGGGGGGGGGGGGGGGGGGGGGGGGGGGGGGGGGGGGGGGGGGGG